>CAZOXN010000439.1:0-3254 GCA_964583655.1 uncultured Desulfarculaceae bacterium
CCGCCAGTGGCCACCACTGTCCGTCTTAATGGTGCGTCTCTTGACGAGAATCGTGTATTTTTGTTCGTCGATCTCTATGGTGTCGCAATAAAGAGTCCCCATACAAACAGGCTGCTCAAGGGTGAGCCAGCCATCGTAACCATAAAGTGCCCCTCCGCCTCCTACGGCAGCGATGATCTCGTTGCAGTAGGGACTGCCCTGCCTGCGCCAGTCAACCCCGGAGATGACGGCGACCGCCACAGGGAGGCCCGTCCCATGCTCCGCGATGCCATACTCCGGGCCCAACTGAGCGAAGACCGCCCCTGAGGCATTGGCTAGTCGTTCTGCGACGCTGTTGGTGGCCACGGACATGCACTTGGGATGTCTGCTGTACCCCACCACTTTTCCTTCTGCCATTCTGATGGGTATGTGTTTGAATGCGCCGTCATTGTGGGGGATATCCGGGTCAAGGTTGCAAAGAACACCCAGGGTGGCACTCGCTCGGGTGGTGGCCTCGCACAGATTCAGTCCCCCTGCGACCGACTCGATGTTGTCCGTCACATCGATGGATATGAGACCAGCATCAGGATCGATGTCGACTTCTATCTTGACCGGAATCCCCTCCTCCGCCACCCCGGGAACAGGGTCATACATCGTCGTGTACTCCAGATGCGCCTTCTTGAGCTTCTTGATCTCCTCCACTATCCGGGCCTCCCCGTAATCCATGTAGGCCTTTATGAAGGCCTTGACGTACTCCTTTCCGTACTTGGCGCAGAAGTCCTTTAGCCTTCGCTCCCCAATCCTGCACGCGCCCACCATGGCCAGGTAGTCTCCATACCATTGGTCGGGCACCCTTATCCTCACCTTGCCCATCCGGATCACGTCCTCTATGTCCCTGTAATCGCGTTGCACGCGCACCGCCGGCCAATAGATGGCACCCTCTTCGTACACGTCCTTCGCATAGGCCATGTAGGTGGTGGGCTGGGAGTTGCCGATATCGGCCTGATGCCCTCTGACAACGGTGAAGAACAGGAGCTCCCCTTCGAAGAAGACCGGCACCATGACCGTGTGGTCAGCGGGGTGGGTGTTCCCGTGAAACGGGCTGTTGTTCAGGAAGGCGTCTCCCTCATGGACATCGCCCTTGAACATCTCCAATGTGCCCTTCACCGTGTAATCGGTGTTTGCGAGATGCACGGGGAGCCCCTCATATACGAACAGGATCCGGCCGTCCCCCGTCACTATGCTGCATGAGAAGTCCCTAGCCAGGTTCATGACCCCGGAGCGAGCCGATCTCAAAGTGGTATTGGTCATCTCGGTCGCGATTGCCTCTACCCTCCGCGACAAGATCATCATCATGTAAGGCTCTATCCTTGCCCGTGTCTGCCCGGTCGCCTCCATCTCTTGGCTCCTCCCCTGGTCATCCCCACTTTTCCCAAAGAGGGGGATCTAATCCTTCTCGAGTTCGGTCCAAGGTGGCTCCATGCGCAGCCAGCCTGGTTTCCTGAAAGCAGGGTTGGGCCAGGTGTAAAAGCCCTGGCCCGTCTTCTCCCCCAGGCGTCCGGCCTCCACCAGGAGGTTCAAGACCCTTGGAGGTTTGTCCCTGTCGTCTCCGCTCGCTTCGTAGTAACACATCTCGACCTTCTGTACAGTGTCCAGGCCGATCCTATCCATCAGGCCGAACGGTCCGTATGGTGTCCCGAACATGAGCATCCAGGCACGGTCTATGGACTCGGGATCCGAGTGACCCTGATCCACCAAGAACAGGGCCTCCTTCTTGACGGCCCGCCATATTCGATTGAAGGAGTATCCCATGATCTCCTTCTTGGTTACTACGGGGACCATCTTGATCCTGCGCGCCCACTCGATGGCAGAAGCCTTTGTGGATTCGGAGGTCTTTGGGTTCCACATGACTTCCACAAGCTGTTCTGTATGAGGGTCAGAGAAGTTCATGTTGAAGAACTTGTCCGGCCGACCGGATGCCTCGGCCAGGGGTGTGCAAGGCAGTGAAGAGGCGTTGGATCCCATCAATACTCGAGAAGGGGCGAGCCGCCCGATCTCGGCGTGGACCTTCTTCTTGACTTTCAAGTCCTCGTAAACGCTCTCGAAGGCTAGGTCCACGTTAGCGACCGCCTCTTCCATGCTCTTGCACGGATGAAGTCGGGCCATAGCTGCCTCAGCCTCGTCACCCGAGAGACCTCCGTCGAACAACCAACCCTTTATCTTGTCCATCGCCCGCTGCATCTGATAGAGCGACTGGTCATAGAGATACGTCTCCAGACCGTTCACCACACACGCCCAGGCGACGTTACACCCCATCACCCCAAGACCTATCTTGCCCACCCTCGTTATCTCAATGTGTTCCGTCATCCTCTTCTCCGTTTGGACGCACCCTGCCGGTGGTGTGGCCCAACTGTTGCCAGGGGCCCTAAGGTCTTTCTTGCTCTAACGTCTTCAGGAGGAGATCGGCCGCCTCGTTCAAATCCAGTTTGAGCCATTTGCAGACCTCGGCTGACTCCCTGCGGCGCATCCCCTCCAACATCCCCTGGTGAATCCTGATGATGCTATCGCGATTCCAATCCTTCTCCGTCCTGATCAGGATGTGCAGGTAGGGACTCACCCGCTCCCAGAGCCATGTAATAACCTCCATCAAGAACGGCATATTGGCCTGCCGGTATATCGTGAAATGGAATTCCTTGTTTGCACTCAACAAGTCCTCCTCGTTTTCGGCAACATGAAAGAGGGGCATGATTTCTTCCAGGCGGGTGACCGCCTCTTCAGTTCGTATTGGGGCGGCCTTTTCGATGGCCACAGATTCAAGGATTAGCCTGATCTCTAGGATCTCCTTCAACGTTTCGGGGGAGAGTTCTTTGACTACTATCCGCTTATTCTTCTCGATGATTACGAATCCACCCGCCTCCAGCCTCCTCAAGGCCTCCCGGACCGGCATTATGCTGACACCTAGCTGCCGTGCTATGTTTTCCAAGGTAATCCTCTCTCCGGGTGCGATTCTTCCAGAGAGTATGGCTGAGAGGAGTCCTTCATAGACCGCTTCTTGAAGAGTCGGCGCCTCTATGGCCTTTAGCACCATGCCCACCTCCCATCAAGGTGCTTCGCTATGGTACGGTCCGAGTCCTACTCCACAAAACGGGGGAGGAAGGTGCTCACCCACGGAACGGCCAGCAACAAGACCAAGAGCAACACAAAAGCAGCAAGAAACGGCTAGACCCCGCCGATGATGTCCTCCAGGGTGACATCAGACTCGGCGGCCCCCTTTG
>CAZOXN010000440.1:0-3253 GCA_964583655.1 uncultured Desulfarculaceae bacterium
CCTCGGGGATGGTTGCTATGGTCAGGTCCTTCTTGGTGATGCAGAGAGGACTCTTGGAGGAGAGGGTGTTTCCCGTGCACGGTCAGGTCAGCATCGGACGTAGCCCCGACAATGTCATCCAGATGTTGGACCCGAGCGTCTCCAGGAGGCACGCTATAGTCTACTCAACGGGTGAGAAGACCGTGGTGGAGGACCTCGGCAGTCAAAACGGCACCTTCGTGAACGGAGAACGCGTGCAGAAGGCCTTTCTCACCAAAGGAGACATCCTTAGGGTCGGCAACTCCTTGCTGCGGTTCGTCCAGGAAGAAGTCTCCCAGGACGGGGACGCTGGCCCCACACAAGAGTTGTACCTTCGAGGAACTGAGGAACTCTCTGGGAAGGCAGACGAGGAAGACCAACCGAGGATCTCGGTGAGTGATGCGGCTGTCGGGGCCACCCCTAGGTCGCGAAGACTCCTGGACGCCTTGTCCAGGGTCACACTCTTCTCGGGACTGGACCGCCAGGCGCTCATGTTGCTAGGGGAGAGGGCGCACCTGGTAGTATTGGATCGGGGCAGGACAGTCTTCCAGGAAGGGGACAGAGGCAGGTCGCTCTTCGTCATCCTCGACGGCCAGGTGCGCATCTTGACGCATGACCGCAAGGGCAAGGAGCTATCCATCGCCGGTCTCTCTCAAGACGACTTCTTCGGGGAGATCTCGTTCGTCACCGGCGCTCCACGTGGCGTGACGGCTAGGGTCGAAGAGGAGGCCATGCTGTGCGAGCTGAGCTACGATAGTATGGCCGAGATCATAAAGATGCAGCCCTCTCTTCAGGGAGTATTGGATCGTCACTGCGCTGAGCGGACGAGGCAGATCGAGGAAGCGAAGAGAGCCGCTGGGCTCATCGAAAGGAGGAGACATCCTCGATTCAACGAGAAATTGCCCGTGAGCTTTCATGTCTCTCCTGTCGGGAGTGGGGCCAGTCACCTCAGGGGAAGGCTTTTCCGATCCGTGTCGCATGACATCTCTCTTCTCGGGATCAGGATCAAGGTACAGGACCGGGCCCTGATGGAATTGCCGCTGGGTTTCCAGGTTCGTCTGGACATCTCCTTGCCGCACCCGTGGGGGGCAATCCGTTGCCTGGGCACGATCCGGGATGTTGTTGAGGGGAAGGAGGGGCAGGACGTCGGTTTCCTGGGGATAGAGTTTTCAGAAATCTCCCCTGCCCATCGCACGAAGATAAGACGCTTCCTCAGCGGTTGGAACCCTTCGGAGCGCAGGAGTGCTTCCCCTTGACGGATGGCGATACGAGGAGCTGGGAGCGTTCACTCCAATACGATCTGGATGTTCTCCCTGCCCCTGGTCGTCTTCTCTCCTACTGGGGTCCCGCACTGCTTGCACAAGTACTCGTAAATCTCCCCGTCAGGGAGTATCAAGAGGAGCCTCTCTCTGACAGGGACCGGGACCTGGCATCGTGGGCAGAAAAGCTCAGATGCATAGAAGTCCCCGAAGTCTTCCTTCCTGCCGCCGCTGACGGCCCTTTGAACATGCATCCGCCGGGACATAACTCGTCTTCCAGGTGTCCCTCTCACAGCTGTCCTGTCGCAAGGGACTGATTTCTGGGGACACCATCACTCTAAGAATGCCTCCAGTGCATGTCAAGTACTCAGTTCGATGTTGCTGGCGTGGCTTCTTCGCTTTGGTGCTCCCGTGGTGACCCATGGCCGCGAAGCCGCTGGGGAGGCAAGGAATGCCTGCATCCTTCCGGCTCTGAAGGCCGGTAATTCCCGTTCCCTTCCACCCTCGACTGGTGGACGATAGCGACGGCGGGTTTGAGAGGAAGGACAAATGGCCCTGCCCGTAGGCTGAAGGATTACGGTCAATAAGGTCAATACGGCCGGTGCTTGACTCGCCAGGCTAGGGCCTCTAATATCATATGAAGTAGACCCTGCCTCTGTGGGCTGCAGAGGGGGGAATTCGTTTTTCTGAGGGTCGTGCCGGGGGAAGGTTAGGGGGAAATGCGTCGGTCCTGGGGTTGTCTTTTGGGTACCTGGCTTCTCTGTTGGGTTACGGTCTTGTCGGCGCTGGGCACAGGCCATGCAGGCGGATTCAGATACGAACTGCCATCCCCAGGCAAGGACCCCATGGGTTGGGAGACGGTGGTGGGGTTCATCCAAGGGCACACCGTGGAGGCCCATGATACGTTTCTCGATATCGCGAGGAATTATGGGCTCGGTTTCAACGAGATGGAGCTTCTTTACCCTCAGTTCGATGCGTGGCTTCCCCCTGTGGGTAGTCGTCTGCTCATCCCGACCCAATGGGTCCTTCCTGAGACGAAGAAGGAGGGCGTAGTCATCAACATCCCTGAGATGAGGCTTTATCGCTTTTTCCCCCGCGTTCGCATGGTCAAGACCTACCCCGTGGGGATCGGGGATGAGGGGTGGCACACCCCTGTGGGGATTTACAAGATAGTGGACCGGCAAGTGGACCCGGCGTGGTCCGTGCCCAAGTCTCTCAGGGAGAAGTATGGGGTCTCCTTGATGCCTCCTGGCCCCGAGAATCCATTGGGCAAGCATTGGCTGGGGCTGTCACGCAAGGGATACGGTATCCACGGGACCAACTTTCCATGGGCAGTGGGTCGTCTGGTGACGCACGGATGTATCAGGCTTTACCCGGAGCACATGGAGCTGTTCTTCCAAGAGACCCCAGTCGGTACGCCCGTGGAGCTGATCTACGAGCCCGTCAAGATCGGTTTCAGGCGCGGGGAGATCTTCGTCGAGGTGCATCCAGACATCTACGGCAAGATACAGAACCTGAGCGAATACGCCCGGAGGCGTATTCAGCAATCGGGACTCTGGTCGTTCATCTCTCCTGCGGACCTAGAACAGACGGTCCAGAGGAGGGATGGGGTCCCGATGCGGGTAGGGGCCCTGGAGAAGGGAAAACCGCTCAGCCTCGCATGGGGCGAAGGAAAGCGTTGACGCGATCCGGGCCCCTACCCCGGGTGGACTCCTTCAGGTGGGTGTGGCCTCAGGCCCACCACCAACCTCCCCCGGGATGTCCCTATCTCTTGTTCTTCTTTCCCCTTGCCACGGAGAGCTTCTCCCCGAGTCCCCTCTCCTTGGCTATCCGACGACGTCTTGCAGAAAGGGTCCGCGCGCTCAGACTTTGACGCAAGGGGATCCCGTGCTTCTTCTTGTACTCCTTGGGGGACAGCCCGTGGAGGCCCAGGTGTTTTCCTGAGAGCTGCTTGAACTCCTTCCCACACTCCAGGC
>CAZOXN010000441.1:0-3246 GCA_964583655.1 uncultured Desulfarculaceae bacterium
CCCATACCGGGATCTACTGGGTCGCCTCTGGCATGGCCGACATAGTCCTGGTGGGGGGTTCGGAGAAGCAGCACGAGGGGGACGCCCAGGCCACCATGATGCCGATCCCGGAGCCGTTCCTGGTCAGGATAGTCGGGGGGGCCCCTGCGGTCTTCTCCATGCAGGCTAGGGAATACATGGGGCACTTCAAGGTG
The DNA here is from genome assembly GCA_964583655.1 of uncultured Desulfarculaceae bacterium. Lineage (GTDB taxonomy): Bacteria > Desulfobacterota > Desulfocorpusculales > Desulfocorpusculum > Desulfocorpusculum > CAZOXN01. The sequence continues at coordinate 195 of CAZOXN010000441.1, forward strand.
GACGAACAAAAGGCAAGGGAGGCCGCGGCCATCATATCGGTGGACTGTCACAACGGGGGATTCCTGAATCCTTACGCCCACATCAAGGTTCAGGTTACCAAGGAGGACGTGATGAGGGCACGCATCATTACCTATCCGGTCCGCCTCTGGGATGTGTGCCCTTCATCGGACGGGGCCTGCGCCGTGGTCTTGGCCACGGAGAAGAAGGCGAAGAAGATCTGCAAGAAACCCGCATGGATAAAGGGGATGGGTTTCAGGGGGGAAGAATACTTCTCAGGGGACAGCAGCAAGGCGGTATGGAGGAGCGCCATCGAGGCCGCAAAGGAGGCTTACAGGCAGGCGGGCATCGCTGACCCCAGGAGGGAGATAGATGTCGCCGAGGTCTACAACCCTTTCACCTACCAGGAACTGGTCCTGTTGGAATGCCTGGGGTTCTGTCCCCATGGTCAGGCCTCGGACTACGTGATCAGGGGCACGTTCTCTCCAGGGGGGGAGCTACCCTGCAACCCGTCCGGGGGGGTGTTGTGCACCAACCCCATAGGGGCCGCTGGCCTGATCAGGTTGGCCGAGGCGGCCATGCAGGTCATGGGCAAGGCAGGACCTCATCAGGTGGAAGGGGCGAAGGTGGCCTTCTCCCACGCCATGGGAGGGGCGGAGCAGTTCAACGCAGTGACCATCGTCGCGTCAGAGCTCTAGAGTGCGGAGGTATGAGACAAATGGAAGGACAAAGGGGCAAGCCGCGGACTGTCCAGGCCGTCTTGAGGATACCCTTCGAGATGGCCATGGGCCCGACATGGGCCCGATTCTTCGACGGGTTCAAGGAGGAGAAGATATTCGGGACCAGGTGCAAGGTGTGCAAGAGGGTCCTGGTCCCGGCGAGGCCATTTTGCGCGAGATGCTTCGAGCCCATGGAGGATTGGGTTGAGGTCTCCCAACAAGGGACCATCGTCTCTTGGAGCTACGTCAACTACACCTACTTCGGGGTCACCGAAGAGATGATCCCCATCGTCCCTGCCCACATAAGGCTGGATGGAACGGACAACGCCTGGGGCGGCCGCATAGGGGGCTTCGACATAAAGGATCTGGAACTGGTCAACCAGAAGGTCAAGGTGGGGGCGAGGGTAAGGGCAGTATGGCGCAAGGAAAAGACCGGAAGCATGGACGATATCCAACACTGGGAGCCGATCTAGGCCCCTTCTCCATCCGTCCGAGAGGAGTGGTGAGATGAAGGAATACAGGACAGGCAAGAAGGACACGGTCCTCCCATACAATTGGGCCCTGGGTCCCACCTGGACTCGGTTCTTCGACGGCCTGAAGGAGGAGAAGATCCTTGGGACAAGGTGCAGGAACTGCCTTAAGCTCCTCGTCCCTGCCAGGAGTTTTTGCCCAGGCTGTTACGAAGACATGCAGGATTGGGTCGAGGTGGGCCAAGAGGGGATCGTTGAGACTTGGTGCCTAGTCAATTATCGGTATCCGGGACAGGTGCGAGAACCACCTTACATCATCGCACAGATCCGGCTGGATGGCACGGACTGCGGTTTCACCCATCTCATTGGAGGCGTCGACCTCGCTCGTCCAGACGAGGTGAGGTCGAGAATGCGCCGCGGGGTGAGGGTCAGGGCGGTGTGGAGCCAGGAGAAGCGCGGTGACATCCACGACATCTCCCACTTCCAACCCTTGTAACACAGGGACGTCGCAACAAAGGGGACCTGGCCGAACCCTCACATGTCATCGGTGGTGAAGGTCAGGCCTCCCTTTGGAGAAAAGGGGCAGCTGGGCGTCCCTGAGCCTCCTCACCTTTCGGAGCCGTTTGACCTGCCTCGCCAGCCAAAGCTCGCGCTGCGATTGAAGCTCCATCCAGTACTCAGGCGTCGTCTCCAAGGCCACGGAAAGCCGCAACGCCATCTCCGGGCTTATCCCCGTCTTGCCATTTACGATCCTTGACAAGGCCTTGCGAGATACCCCAAGGCCCCTGGCGGCATCGGCTATCGAGATCCCCAAGGGTCTCAGAAACTGGTGGCGCAAGACCTCCCCTGGATGGGGCGGCTCCTGATCCGTCATCCTCATCCCCTGCCTTCCAAACGGACTCTGCAGTCTGGGGACACATTCATGGACCTGTCCCGAGACCTGCGATTCATCGGATCGTAACCTACTGCGTCGCGAATTGCAAACCCGCAAACGCACCCACACTGCCCTTGACAGGAGGGATGGAGGATTCGAGGCTGGGCCCATGGGCTTGACAAGCAACTTCTGCCTCGTTAGAATATTCTTACTTATCAGAAATATCTGATTGATTGGATCAATCACCTGGGCCAGCGAGGAGGTGTCATGGGCAGGCGCAAGGAGTCCGCGATGTGCGGTCTTACTTCTCAGGGGGCCGCCTGTTGCAGGGTCGAATCCCTCGTCAGTGTGGACGAGCGCGGGCAGATGGTCCTCCCCAAGGAGATCAGGGAGAGGGCTGGGATAGGCCCAGGAGACAAATTGGCCCTCGTGACCTGGGAGAGAGAAGGCGAGATCTGCTGCATCGTTCTCATGAAGGTGGATGGCCTTGCGGAGATGGTCAAGGGGGCACTGGGACCTGTCGTGCGGGAGGTCTTCAAGGGAGAATAGGAGGAGTCATGGACGAATTGGTGATCAAGAAACTGGTCAGGGACGGGTATGGGAGGATCGCACAGGGGGGAGATCGTTGTTGTTTGCCAATGGCCTCCTGCTGTGCGGGCAGTGGACGGGCGGAGGAGCTGGCCAAGATGATCGGGTACACGGATCAAGAGCTCCGGGCTGTGCCCCAGGGTGCCAACCTGGGGCTCGGATGTGGAAACCCCATAGCTTTGTCCTCCTTGAAACAGGGGGAGACGGTCCTTGACCTGGGCTCCGGCGCAGGGTTCGACTGTTTCCTGGCGGCCAGGCAGGTGGGCCCTGATGGGAGGGTAATCGGCGTGGACATGACCCCGGAGATGATCGAAAGGGCACGCCAGAATGCCGCGGCAGGCGGTTTTGAAAACGTCGAATTCCGACTGGGGGAGATCGAGGAGCTCCCTGTCCCTGACGATTT
>CAZOXN010000442.1:0-3242 GCA_964583655.1 uncultured Desulfarculaceae bacterium
CGATGGATGCAAGCCATCCCACCAGGAAGATGGCCCCATACGACGCATCCAAGGGCGGGGTGGCCATGCTCACCAAGACCATGGCCCTAGAGCTCGCCCCTTACGGCATAAGGGTGAACGCCGTGGCGCCGGGAGGCGTCCTCACCCCGGGGGCCAAGGATAGGGCGGCTGCGGCCCTCCAGGGCATCCCCAGGATACCACTTGGCCGACTCGCGGACCCTGACGACATCGCCAGGGTCGTGCTCTTCTTGGCGAGCGCGGCGGCCGACTACATGACGGGGACCATGGTCGTAGTGGACGGGGGATTTCTGCTGTCGTGATCCCATACCATTCGTCGCGTTGCGCGGGGCGACCGCGGAAACCTTGGTGTTGGGGGCAGCCCTTTGTCCCGGATTCCTAGGAGGGCGATGGGGGACCCATCGCAGGCGAGCAGGCAGTCCAGCGTCTTGCGGGAGAGGGGAGGCGAGCCGAAAACAGAGTGAGAAGACCTGCCACGAATTGGTGAGGGATGGGCAGCTGTGCCTCCCTCCATTGGTCCTTCTTATCCATTTGGCTTGATGTCCTTCGGGGCGGGACCTCGGGCGAGATGAAAGGTCCGCGCAAGGGGCATTGGACCCTCGGGGGTGACAGGGGGACAGCCATTTGGGGGCGTGTCCGGTCCCCCCCGCTATGTCCACGGGCGGAAAGACAGTGAGGCGCCACAGGGAGTACTACTGCCCCAAGTGCGGCACGCTCCTGGAGGTCGAGTATGTCACCCCGGGTTATCCTGTGGTGATGGACTTCCTGCCTGACATCGAGGGGTTCTACACCCAGTGGTTGGGCAGGCCAGTGCCTCAGGGTTGACCAGGAGGGGGGGGCGGGTCCAAGACCCGCCCCCGAGGCCGCGGCCGGGCGATATCGATCCTTCAGGAGTGCATTAGATGTGAGGGACCAGGCGAAGCCGAGGAGGTGGCAGTGATGGGAGGGACGGTCACTTGGGAGAGGGATGAGGCCGTGGGGGTCGTGACCTTGAACAGGCCCGAGAAGCTCAATGCCTTCAACAGGGAGCTCTTCTCCGACTTAGGGGAGGTCCTGGGCAGGGCTGCACGGGATGAAGGGGTCAAGGCCTTGGTCATCACCGGGGCAGGCCGGGCGTTCTCGGCTGGCGGGGACAGGGAGGGGCATCCCTCCTGGAAGACAGCGGATCCGATCATCCGGGCGGAGTACGTGAGAGAGGCCCAGCGGATCACCCTCGCCATCCGGCAGATGCCCAAGCCTGTCATAGCCGCTATCAATGGTGTGGCCATGGGGGCAGGGCTCGACCTGGCCATGGCGTGCGACGTGCGCATAGCCTCCCAAGAGGCACGTTTCTCGGAGATCTTCATCAGGGCAGGGCTCATGCCGGACATGGGAGGGACATACTTTCTTCCCAGGCTGGTGGGGGTGGGCAAGGCCATGGAGCTCATCCTTACGGGCGATGCCATAGACGCCCAAGAGGCCTTGAGGATCGGGCTCGTGAACCATGTGGTCCCTTCCCAGGAGCTCATGGGCACTGCCATTGCCCTGGCCAGGCGCTTCTGCCAGGGGCCTGCCCGCGCCTATGCCTTTGTGAAGTGGGCGGTCTACAAGGGATTGAACCAGGACCTGGAGGGCGCCCTGGACAACGAGACTTACGGGCAGGCGATCCTTTTGGGGACAGAGGACGTGAGGGAGGCATTCAACGCCTTCTCCGAGAAACGGCAGCCACTGTTCAAGGGCAAGTGAGTGAGGGGGTTCACGATGGCAAGGCTTCCCGAGAGGTGGGATCTGGAGGCGGATCTGGTTGCGGTGGGCTCCAGCAGCGGGGGGCTGGTGGCGGCCATCGTGGGCCACGACCTGGGGATGAAGAGCGTGGTGCTGGAGAAGTCCAGCTCCTTGGGAGGGGGCAACGCCCTCTCTGGTGGGATCATCTGGATCCCCAACAACACCAAGATGCGCCAAAGGGGTCTTGAGGATTCCAGGGAGGAGGCCCTGACCTACATCAGACAGATCAGCATGGGGCGCCATGACGAGGAGAAGACCGCGGCCTTCGTGGACCAGGGCCCTGAGATGGTGGACTACTTGGAGGCGCATACGGCCCTGCGCATGATCGCCCCGAGGGGTTACCCGGATTACAGGGCCGAGCTCCCCGGCGGCAAGCCCGGGGGGCGTTATCTCCTCCCTGACCCGCTCAACATGGCCATAGAGCTGGCCGAGGCCGAGGTCCGCTACCCGTTCTTGTCCCATGTGCGACGCCCCCCTGTCCCCCTCCAGCTCGGGGTGCCCGAGGGGATCTGGGCAGGGGGACGCACCCTCATCGGTCCCCTGGTCCTGGCCTGCCTGGAGAGGGGTATAGATATACTGCTCCACACCAGAGGCGTTCAACTGGTCACCGAGGAGCGCCGCGTGGTGGGTCTGGTGGCCGAGAGGGATGGAAGGCCCTTCTTCGTCATGGCGAGAAAGGGGGTTTTGCTGGCCACCGGCGGTTTCGAGTGGAACCAGGAGATGAGCGCCAGGTTCATCCATGGCCCTCGCGCCCACCCCTTCACCAACCCTCAGAACGAGGGGGATGGCCACATCATGGGGATGGAGGTAGGCGGTGCGGTGGCCATGATGGAACATAGCATATGGCTTCCCACCATCCGGGTCCCAGGCGAGGAGATCGACGGGAGGCCGCTCTACAGGCTATTCCTTGCCAGTTGTGGGAAGCCGGGCGACATCATCGTAAACAGGGCCGGGAAGAGATGCTGCAACGAGTCCTATTACCCGGAGATGGGCACTGCCTTCACGGCCTATGATCCCAGCAGGTGGGAACACGTCCACCTCCCCATGTACTGGATTGCGGACCAGTCCCACAGGGACAAATACCCGTGCGGCCCCCTGGAGGCGGGACAGGAGGCGGATCAAGCGGACTGGCTCTCCAAGTCCAACTCCCTCAGGGGACTGGCCGAGAAGCTCGGGCTCCCGGGGGATAGCCTGGAGGAGACGGTGAGGCGCTTCAACTCTTTGGCCAAGGAGGGGAGGGATCCTGACTTCCACAGGGGCGAATCCCTGTACGACAGATGGGCAGGGGATCCGAACCATGGGCCCAACCCGTGTCTGGCCCCGCTGGAAAATCCGCCGTTCTACGGTGTCCAGATCCATCCAGGGACCGCAGGCCATAGGGGGGGGCTGGTGACGAACGGGGCCGGCCAGGTCCTGAGCGTCAGGGGGGAAATCATACCCGGTCTCTATGCTACAGGGAA
>CAZOXN010000443.1:0-3242 GCA_964583655.1 uncultured Desulfarculaceae bacterium
CTCCCGGGGGCCCTTGGGCAACGAGCCTTCCGGATTCCAGGACTGCCACACGTTCCGCGATGTCCATCACCACTCCCATGTCGTGCTCGATGAGGACGATGGGGATTCCCTTCTCATCGTGGATGTCCAGGATGAACCGTGCCATGTCCTCTTTCTCCTCCACGTTCATCCCCGAGAGTGGCTCGTCCAGCAGGAGGATCCTGGGTTCGATGGCCAGTGCCCTTCCCAGCTCCACCCTCTTGCGGAGCCCATACGGTAGGGTGCCGACGATCCTCTTCCTGACGCGGGTTATCTCCAAGAAATCGATGATGGATTCCACCACCTCCCTGTGACGGATCTCCTCACGACGAGGACTGCCAAAGAAGAAAGCAGTCCTCAGCGGACCAGATCTGAAGTGGATGTGCCTAGCCGCCAGCAAGTTCTCCAGAACGGAGAGACCAGCGAAGAGCTCTATCTTCTGGAAGGTCCGGGCGATCCCCAAACGGGCTCTCTGGTGTACCTTGAGTCCTGTTATCTCCTTCCCGTCGAAGGATACGACCCCCTCCTGAGGGGCATAGAACCCGTTGATACAATTGAGCAGGCACGTCTTTCCTGCCCCATTGGGGCCTATGATGGAAAGGATCTCCCTTCGCCGGACATCCAGCGAGACCGATTCAAGGGCGACGAGATCGCCGAATGACAGGGTCAGCTCGCGGACAGACAGTATGTTCCCTTGAGCTTCCATTGCGATCGATTTGTCGAGTTGCCAAGCGCTTGTCATGGACCCGCTAGGAGAACGAGCCGTCCTCTCGTACAGCTCTGCCTGTTTCCCCTGCTTCCCATCTCCCCCTGACCAGCATACCCTTGAACAGGACGTCGATGCTTTCCTCGATCGCGGCATCGAGGCTGAGCCTACCTGTTTCCCTTAGCCAGTACCCCATCCAGTGACTCATGGATATGATCAGAAAGGCCACCAGATTTCTGTCGTAGACTCGGTTTATGGAGGGGACCTTCTTCAACTCGTCCCGGAGCAAACGGAAGACACGCTGCTCCATCCTGTACAGCTTCTCCTTGTTCTCGCCCGTCAACTGGTGACGTTCACGCAGGACCAGCAAGCGGATCTCTTTGGACTTGTTCACATAGGTCGCATAGGTGCGAATCACCCTCCGCAGCCCTTCCTCCGGAGAGACGCCCTCTCTTTCATTGTCGGCTATGCATCCCCTCAGGACGCGTTCCCCCTCCTCCGTGTTTCTCACTATGATGAACGTGAGGATCTCCTCCTTGCTGCGGAAATAGTGGTACAGGCCAGCCTTGCTGATATTGGCCCTGACCGAGATGTCCCTCAAAGAGGCAGTGTTGTATCCTTTCTCCCAGAACACGCTGGCCGCGATCATGGCCAGGTGGATCTTGCGATCCTCCTGTTTGCGGTTTCTAAAAGGCATGTCAGCATCGCCCCCTGTTATGCTCGGCCCCGCAGAGCCGTCAAGGCGGGTGATCCTGGTCTTGACCGGCCGGCCGGCCGGCCAATTCAGTAACACGTGCAACCACCCTTGTCAACTCTTTTGTCTCCTCCTGTTTTTCTCCTCCCTCTTGTCTCCTCTTTTCTCTCCGCCTTTTTTTTTGTCGGCTTAAACCGTATCCCTCGGCGATTTCTTGGTTCGTCAGACGCAAGAGCAAAATCCGGGCTTGTCAGGGGCAGATTGCCAATATCCCATCGTACGGTTAGAGGCAAGGGCATCGCCACGCTAGGCCTCATTAGGGCCGAGAGGCTCGGAGGTGGAGCCTCTCTTTTTTTGCCACGGAAGGCACTACAATAACAACGATGATGCCGACTCAGGGCATTGCCGTGGGAGGCCTTCTTTGGAAGATGAGATACTGAAAAGCATCGAAAAGCGTTACTCCTGTCGCAGATACCGAGAACAACCTCTGGAGAGGCACCACAGGATTGCCCTGGAGAGGTTTCTGGCATCTCACGTCCGGGGTCCACTCGGCAGCGAGTTGCGTCTCGAGCTTCTGGCCGCAACAGAGGAGGACCGAAGCTCTCTCAAAGGCCTGGGAACCTACGGGTTCATCAGGGGAGCCGCGGCCTTCATGGCTGGAGCCGTGAGGAGTTCCGCCAATGACCTGGAAGACTATGGATACGTGATGGAACATGCTGTGCTTCTCGCCACGGGGCTGGGCCTCGGGACATGCTGGCTCGGGGGAACTTTCACCAAGAGCGGCTTCGCAAGGAGGATCGGGCTCACGGCTGAAGAGGGCATGCCCGCTGTTGTGGCTGTGGGGCACAAGGCGCAAGAGGATCTGATCCGCACCCAGCTGCGCCGCCGTGTGGGTGCCACCGAGCGCCTCCCAGCAGAAAGGCTATTCTTCGATGGCAGCTTTGATCGGCCCATCAGGCTCGAGCCCGGGGAGCCCCTCGCACGGATCCTGGAGGCCGTGAGATGGGCCCCTTCGGCCTCCAACAAGCAGCCATGGCGCATCTTGAGAACCGGAGATAGGTTCCTTTTCTTCTTGCAAAGGACAAAGGGGTACGGAAAGGGGAGCCTCCTCTTCAGGCTCCTGGGCCTCGCCGACCTGCAAAGGGTGGACATGGGGATCGCCATGTGCCACTTCGAATTGATAGCGGCAGAAATGGGCCTCGAGGGAAGGTGGAACATCGAGAAACCGAACATTACGGGAGCTCCTCGCCGGATGGAGTACATCGCCACCTGGAGACTCGAGAGCCCAGGGAAGCACCAGTTGTTCAACTCCTCACATATGGCTCAGGCCAGAGGTCATTCCCTTGAGACCGAGGAAGGAGGCGGCGGCCATGACGGTGTGTAATCCGGTAGATCGCAAGAAGGGCTTTTCGGGCCCTCGGCTGAGCCGGGTCTTGTTGGGAGCAGCTTGCCTGGTCTGCTGCTTTTTTCTCCCAGGCAATTCGGCCTGTGGGGACGATCCCATGGAGGCCAGGCAACTGGTGGAGAGGGCAAAGCTCACCTTCGAGAGGTTCATGGCCGCGGGGGAAATGGGGGTTTTCCGAAATCTCCTCAGGAACGCCCAGCGCGTCCTCATGGCCCGCAGCTGCTCAAGGGGGCCTTCATCGTGGGGGCTTCGGGCGGCAGCGGAGTGCTCATGGCCAGGGACGGGACAGGGAAATGGACTGGGCCCGCCTTCTATACCCTCGGGGAGGGAAGCCTCGGGCTCCAGATCGGAGGGGAGGCATCCGAGGTCGTCCTGCTGGTCATGACCCAACGCGGGGTCACGGCGCTCCTTTCGGACAG
>CAZOXN010000444.1:0-3237 GCA_964583655.1 uncultured Desulfarculaceae bacterium
CTCGGGCAAGAAGGACCCTGTCCCCTTGATACATATCTTGTTCACGGAATAACCATATCCCTTTTCTGCGGTCGGTGGCGCGCCGCCTGGAATCCCACTCTACTACTTCTTCTTCTCGATGAGCTCTTTGCCCTTGTAGAAGCCGCAGCTGGGACACACGCGATGAGGGGCCTTGGGCTCGTTGCACTGAGGGCAGAGGGTGATCGTTGGCTGGGTGAGGTGATCATGGGATCGCCTCTTGTCCCGGCGGGTTTTCGATTGTCTCCTCTTGGGTACGGCCATGACGTTTCCTTCCTAGACCTTTCTTTGTACATGCGATTCAGCGGGGCGCCTTGACTCCACGGAGGGCATCCCAACGGGGATCGCCTCCTGTCTCGACACACCCGCAGCTCTCCAGATTGAGGTTTGCCCCACACCTGGGGCAGAATCCCTTGCAATCCGCACTGCACAGCGGTTTCATGGGGAGGGAAAGGACGATCTGCTCATAGACCAACTCCGACAGGTCGATCTCATCCCCATCGTAACTCCCGGTCTCCAGGTCCTCCACCGAGAGGCCCGTCTCCCTGTGCTGCCAGGTCCTGCCGCAGGCCTTGCAGAAGGTGAATCGGGTCTGGACCTCGATGGGAAGGACGAAAGGCTCCAGACATCGGGCGCAAGCCAACGACACTGCGGACACCAGCCGCATCCCGACCCGGACATCCTGCCCTGCGCGCTCCAGGCGAAAATCCACCTGAATGGGTTCCACCAGCCTGATAGGGTGGGTTGGGTCGTCGGCCTCCGGGGGAAGCGCGAACCAGGATGGTTCGATGATACGCCTCGCGGACAGCCCTTCAACCGGGATCTTTTCCACCAGGAACTTGAGATCGGCCTCGCCCCTCGAACGCATCTCGACCTTTCGTCCCCTCTCACCGTCATCTCAAAGGGTCAAGCTATATTTAGGGAAAAACGACCCCTTGTCAAGTGGAAGGCCCGCTGGCCTGTTGTCGCTGCCCTCGGATGTAGTAGAATGGGCCCGTAAGGCCCTTTCGGAGGCGCAGCGGCTGGGTGCCCCCTAGGGGCATAACCTCGATATTGGAGGATGAGGTGTCCTCACGCCCTGCTGGTTCCCAGGAGAGGGGACCAGACCAGCGATGGTCCTCTAAAGCGAGCGTCGAGTTCTTCCACGCCCTCACGGATCTCCCTGATCTCGGGTTTCTCATAATCGACGGAGATTACCGCGTGGATTTCGCCAACGTTTGGGCCGGGAGGATCACAGGATTCGATCCTAGTCGTATGGTCGGGATGGACTTCCTGGCCCTCTTTGAGCCTTCGGGCCGCGCTGGCATCCTCCAGGCCTTGTCCCGGGAGGAGGGGGGGTCATTTGAGGCAGCGGTTTCCACGGCCAGCGGGGCCCGCAGGGTCGTGGATCTCTCGTGGAGGAGGCACGAGGTACCCGGAGAGGGATCTCGGTTGGTGGTGGTCCTAAAGGACGTCTCTCGTTACGAGACGGCCGAGCGCGCCGCCACAGAGGCGCAGGACGAGGCACGCAATCTGGCGGAGATGGCGGACATAGGGATACTGGTGCTGGACAAAGAGTTTCGCGTAGAGTTCGCCAATCAGATGGCCGCGCAGCTCGTGGGCTTCACCGCTTCCGAACTCCAGGGGAAAGACTTCAGCTCCTTTCTCGACAGGGAGACCAGGGTGCAGCTCAAGGGGGTGGCCTCAGGCCTGGGGCCCAGAGAACATCGCCGTATCAACATGGAGATCCCGGTCCAGGCGCCAAACAGGGAAGGCCTCCTGGCAGACATCACCTTGGCCATGGTCGGTGGGCCAGACGGGCAGGTGAAGACTTACGCGTACTTGAGAAACCTGACCGAGAGCATCCAGCTGCGCAAGGCCAATGAGTTCCTCCAGAACGTGATAAGGAGTTCCGTGGATGGGATCATCGCCGCGGATATGAAGGGCAATATCATCATCTTCAACGAGGGTGCGGAGCGTCTCCTCGGATACCGCGCCCATGAGGTTATATCCAAGGTCCACATCACTCAGCTCTACCCTCCTGGTATGGCCAAGAAGATCATGCGGAGGCTCCGAAGCGACTCTTACGGCCCCAGGGGGAAGCTCCCTACCACTCATGTCACCTTGGTGGGCAAGAACGGCGACCAGGTACCGGTGCACATCTCTGCTGCCATCGTGTACGAGGGACAAAGGGAGATCGCCACAGTGGGGATCTTCACCGACTTGCGGGAACGTATCAGGATGCAGCGGCAGTTGGAGGACACCTACAAGCAACTGCTTCATTCAGAGAAGTTGGCTTCCCTCGGGAAGCTCGCGGCTGGGGTGGCCCACGAGATAAACAACCCCCTGGGCGGGATCCTCATATACGCCAACCTGCTCCTGGAACAGGGTAGAGACGAGGCAACGAGGAGGGACCTGCAAGAGATCATCGACCAGACCTTGCGCTGCAAGGAGATCGTGCAGGGGCTCCTGAATTTTGCCAGAAAGACGGGGGAGGAAAAGGTCCCCACCCAGTTGAACGAAACGCTGGACAAGTGTGTCTCGCTGATGGAGAAGCAGGCCCTTTTCCACAACATCAAGGTGGAGAGGGAATTCCAAGCGGACCTCCCCCCTATACTCGCCGATCCCAGTCAGATCAACCAGGTCTTCACCAACCTCATCGTCAATGCCGCCCAGGCCATGGATGGGAAGGGGACACTGCGCCTACGCACCTGGAGCGAGGGCACCCCGACCGAGGTCCACGTGGAGGTCTCAGACACCGGTGTCGGGATCCCCGAGCAGCATCTCCCGCGCATCTTCGACCCGTTCTTCTCCACCAAGGCCGTGGGGAAGGGGACCGGCCTCGGCCTGAGCATCGCATATGGCATAGTGAAGCGCCACGGGGGAGAGTTCCTTGTCCGAAGCCGCGTGGGACAAGGTACCACTTTCCACGTTAAGTTCCCCCTCGAGGGGAAGCTGGAAGAGGGCTTCGCCCGTAGGGGAGAGGCGGCCGAGATACGGGACAACGATCGAAGGGTCTACGACGTGGCCCTGGCGGGGGAGAAGGGCCTCCTGAAGCTGCTGAGCTTCTACGAGGAGTTCGAGCCAAAGGGGGCCTTCGAGGGGATCCCGCCCTCGCATCGGAGGGAGAGACGCCGTTGGGTGACGGGTCTGGTCGCTGGATGGCGCAACTTCCTGATCTTGGCCGGGGATAGAGTCGTGGGGCATGTGGCCCTGACCATGGGGGGGTGGGTGCTCCAA
>CAZOXN010000445.1:0-3217 GCA_964583655.1 uncultured Desulfarculaceae bacterium
AAGCGCCGAAGACTTGAAGCGGAGAGAAATGCCGCCACCCCCCGTGACCAGTTGCACCGCTACCCGCGGCATTGCGGGAGAGGGGGGATGCTCGCCCCATCCCGGCTGCAAAGGCCAAGCTTTCCCTTGTCTCTCACCCTCGACGGGGCCCCCTCATCCCGCAAAACTCGGGACTCCGGGACAGAGGGCGCTCCTGGCAACGCCTCAGTGGGGGATCACTTTGCCCCTCACAAGATCAGGTCCGGCCCGGCAGGCGTGGCACCTAGTGCATGGACTCATCCTTCCACGCCATCACAGGAGAAATGGAGGAGCCCTACCTGGCCATCCAGCCTCACCCGAATCCCCAGGGGAAGGGTGAGGTTCACAGCGCTGTGCCCCGAGGATACACCCGAGAGGATGGGCAAATCCGTCCCGAACTCGCTCAGGATCAGCTCTCTCAGCCTCCCTCTGGATGCGCTGCGGTGCATACCGAGTCCCTCCCCCAGGACCAGCCCCCTCACCCCCTCGAACTCACCGGCGAGACGCAGTTGTGTGAGCATGCGGTCTATACGGTAGAGGGGCTCGTTTACGTCCTCCAGAAACAGGACGGAACCACGCAGCCTGGGCGCAAAGGGGGTACCCAACATCCCTGCAAGGATCGAGAGGCATCCCCCGACGAGCACACCCTCTGCCACCCCACCGGCCCACGCCTCTCCTTGGATGGGCTCGGGCGGGATCGTGTCCATCACTGCCCTGAACAGGGACTTTGCCGTAGGGGTCTCAGGCCCTCTTGCCAGTTCCGGATGGGAGAGGGTCGGGCCGTGAAAGGTCACCACCTCCCCAGCTTGCATGAGGTAAACGAGTATGGCCGTTGCATCGCTTGAGCCCACCAAGACCTTGGGGTGGGCCAGGAGGAGGTCAGGATCCAAGAGCGGAAGGATCCTCACCGAGCCATACCCGCCCCTGAGGCAGAAGATCCCCCGAATCTCCTCTTCTCTGAATGCCCAAAGGAGCTGGGCGGCCCTGTCTTGGTCGGTGCCGGCCAAATACCCTTTCCTCCCCCAGACCCCAGGGGCGAGACGAGGCCGCAGGCCCCATCCCTCCAGGACCCCGAGGGACAGCTCCACCAGGGCCCGTTGCCCTCTCTTGAGGGGGCTAGCAGGGGAAACGATCCCCACCGCATCGCCGGGTCTCAAACTGGGAGGACGTCTCAAGGCCTCCCAAGGTCTTTTCCTATCCGCGACCCGATCCTTCACCCCCAAGCCCCCCCTGTTGAGCCGAACCCATGGGGAATGGCCACCCCATGGTCCATGGTGCCATGTCACCCATGCCCACACAACTAGCAAGAAGGGGTGGGTATAGTCAATGCCTCGGTTCCCTTCCCCAGCCCACGAAATACAGCGGTTTCTTCGGAGAAATACCACATCTCGCCCATTGCCATCCAGGGGGATCCGTGTCTAAGTGAGATTCTGGTGAGCGATGAAGGGGGTGGTGGGGTCTATCGGGGCGGCCTGCCCGCCCGCCGCGCCCCGCTTGGCGCAGGCAGGGCCGAGGCGTTCTGATTCACCGGGATCCGGATCCTGCTGAAGCGCCTGCAGACGAGTCTTTTTGGAAATTCAGGTGACGGGGGCTTGAAGCAAAGAGAGATACCGCTACCCATTGATCGATCGCGGATTCGGAGCCGATCCGTGGCCCGCAGAGGTATGTTAGCCGAGGTGGCTGGAACCGTGCCGCGGGCCTGGGCAGGGGCTCCATCTCGGATCCCATGGGCCTTTACAGAAGGCGTGGGATATGGCATAGAGCCTTGGAGGGGGTCTTCCTTGGCCAGGGCCTTGGGTGATCTCCCAGTCCCATGAGGGAGGTGAAGGGATGAAGAAGGGTTTTCACCTCATAGAGTTCTATGGCACTGAATGTTCCCATTGCCGTTCCATGGAACCCCTGATTGCACGGCTTCAGGACGAGGAGAACGTGGATATCGTCAGGCTGGAGGTCTGGCACAATGAGGAGAACTCCAGGCTCATGAGGCAATACGATCAGGGCCGGTGCGGGGGAGTGCCGTTCTTCTACAACACCCAGACAGGCCAGTGGCTCTGCGGTGCGGTGAGCTACGAGAAACTCAAGGCTTGGGCCCTGGGCAGATAGGGCAAGCTTCGAGCAGGCCAGGAGGAATCGATGAAAGGGCACTTCGATCCCGAGGAGTTGAGGGGGGATCTTCTTACCATCCTTCGGCCGGACGGCACTTGCGACGAGTCCCTTCGGCCAGACCTCAGCGACCAGACGGTGGTGGGGCTATACCGAAAGATGCTTTTCTTGCGCGTGGCCGACCAGAGGGCGGTGGCCCTCCAGCGCCAGGGGAGGATCGGGACCTACGCCCCTTATATCGGGCAGGAGGCGGCCCAGGTGGGGAGCGCGTGCGCCTTGGAGGAAGGGGACTGGGTCTTCCCATCCTTTCGTGAGATGGCCGTCCTCTACATGCGCGGCCTGCCCCTGAAGTATATGTTCGTCTACTGGATGGGAAACGAGATGGGACAACGCTTCCCAGAGGAGGTGAGGGCCCTTCCCGTCTCCATCCCCGTCGGGACTCACCCGCTCCACGCCGTGGGCGCTGCCTGGGCTGCGACCCTCCAGGGGGAGAAGATCTGCACGGTGGCCTACTTCGGTGACGGGGCCACGTCCAAAGGGGACTTCCATGAGGCCATGAATTTCGCCGGGGTCTTCAGGACGCCCACCATCTTCTTCTGCCAGAACAACCAGTACGCCATCTCTGTCCCGAGGAAGATCCAGAGCGCCTCCAGGACCCTGGCCCAGAAGGCCCTGGGATACGGCTTTCGCGGGGTCCAGGTGGACGGCAACGACCTCTTCGCCGTGTACGCGGCCACCAAGGATGCCAGGGCAAGGGCGGTCTCAGGCGACGGTCCCACCCTCATAGAGGCCGTCACCTATCGTTTCGGGCCTCACACCACGGCAGACGACCCCACCAAGTACCGAACCGAGGAGGAGCTGGAGGCATGGAGGCCCCTCGATCCGTTGCTGAGGCTCCGACGCTACCTGGGTGCAAGGGGGCTTTGGAGCGACGAGATGGAGGAAGAGATGAGAGCGGAGGCAGAGGCAGAGGTCAACAGGATAGTGGAAGAGGCAGAGGCCTTCCCGGAACCGGAGGTGGAGGACATCTTTCGATACACCTTCGCGGAGTTGACACCCATCCTCCGAGAACAGGTGGCAGGGTACAAGGCCTTTC
>CAZOXN010000446.1:0-3216 GCA_964583655.1 uncultured Desulfarculaceae bacterium
CCGAGACGGTTGGGCCCTCTCCCCCTGTGAGGCTGAGCCTGCCAAGGGACTCGACATCCAGAAACCAGAGCTTTTCCCCCATCGTCATCCACTTGCTCGCTGCATCGAGCGCCTTTTCCATGGGCAGAACCCTCTGTCCCAGCAGCCCTTTCTTCATGATCCCTCCTCGGTCCAGTGAGGACCTCCTCCATCGGCCCTTGTCCCTGGGCCCCATAGTGCGATTTTTGAGCCTCCTGGTCAAGCCTGGGGTGAGCATGGGCAAAGCCGAACCTTCGGGCTTGGGTGGGGCCCTTGGTTCTTTCTTGACGCCTCTTGGGTTGGGCCCATGGGTCGGGGCCCCTTGGGGATGGACTGGTTTGCGAAGGCTGAGCTATGGGATAAAATGCAAGCGGCGATGGGAGCGGTTGGGATTTCTCCCGGCCCACAGGAGCAGGTAGTCACCGGATCTACGACGCACATGGAGGTGGGGATGGAGGATGCATGCCATCGAGTGGCTAAGTGGATCTCGTCTTCCCGACGGCTCGTCGTCTTCACAGGGGCTGGGGTGAGCACCGAGAGCGGGATACCGGACTTCAGGAGTCCAGGGGGGCTGTGGGAACGTTACAACCCTGATGACTTCACGTTTCAGAGGTTCCAGGAGAGCGAGGAGGCCCGCCTGCGGTATTGGGCCATGAGCACGGAGATGTACCAGGTGTTGAAGGTGGCGAGGCCCAATGCCGCTCATCTGGCCATAGCCGATCTTTACAGGATGGGGAGGCTTGACTGCGTGATCACCCAGAACATCGACGGGCTCCACCAGGCAGCAGGGCTCCCGCGCGATCGGGTCATCGAGCTCCATGGGACAGCCCTGGAGGTGGGGTGCCTGAGCTGCGGGAGAAGATACCAAAGGGATGAGATCCAGGAGAGGCTCCTCCGATCCTCCCACGCCCCTCGCTGTGAGGAGTGCCATGGCCTGCTGAAGCCTGCCACCATATCCTTTGGCCAGCAGATGCCGCAGCGTGAGACCGCAGAGGCATTTCGCCGAGCAGAAGAAAGCGATCTCTTCCTGGTGGTGGGATCCTCGCTGGTGGTCCAGCCCGCTGCCTCCCTGCCCCTGACGGCCAAGAAGGCCGGTGCGGTCCTGGTCATACTCAACCGCGATCCCACCCCGTACGATTCGCTGGCCGAAGCCGTGCTCAGGGGCTCGGCAGGAGAGACGCTGGAGGAGATCGTGAATGAGGTGAGGCGTGGCATGGGCCGGGTGCCGTCCGCTGGAGACTGAGTGGCAGGAAGGGACCCCATCTGAGGTGACTGGAGCATCGGAGCCCCATCTGCCACGAGGGAGAGGCAGTGGCCCGGTGGCATTGATGCCCCGGAAAGGGGGGTGGGGCAGGCCAACGCATTGCGCCAACGGGAGGTGATGGATGAGAGTCAGGCCGGCTGTCTTTGCAGGATCCTGGTACCCGAGGAGGGAGAAGGAATGCCGCAGGGAAGTGGAGAAGTTCTTCCAGGAGACACCCCCTGCGCCAGAGAGAGTAGGGGAGCCGCTCGGGGGGATCGCCCCCCACGCCGGGTGGGTCTACTCGGGGCGCATCGCGGGCCAGGTAGTGGCCCTCATGAGAAAGGGCCCTCCCCCGGATACGGTCGTCCTCTTCGGAGGCCATCTGGGGACGTGGAGCCAACACCTGATAATGGCCGAGGGGGCTTGGGAGACCCCACTCGGCCCCATCGAGGTGGACTCCGAGATGGCCTCCAGGCTCCTGGAGGAGTTTCGTTTCACCCAGGAGGGGCCCGGCACCGCGGAACCGGACAACACCAGGGAGCTGCAGCTCCCCCTGATTAGATATGCGTTTCCCCAGGCGCGAATCTTACCCATCGGCGCAGCGCCCACCCAGGAGGGGATCCGGATCGGTGAATGGTGTGCCAGGATCGCCACCGGGCTGGGGAGGAAGATCAGGGTCCTTGGCTCCACCGACCTGACCCATTACGGGCCCGGTTACGGGTTCACACCGCATGGCCTGGGGGAAGAGGCCGAGCGCTGGGTGAGGGGGACATCGGATCGTCGCATCATCGACAGGATGAAGGAGATGGACCCTCAAGGGGTGCTGGAGGAGGCCTTGGAGAGGGGGAATGCCTGTTGCCCCGGTGCTGTGGCTGCGGCCCTCAGCTGTCTGCGAGGGCTCGGTGCGTGCCACCCTCAGGAGGTGGCCTATGCAACGAGTTCGGATGTCCATCCGGGAAACGACTTCGTAGGCTATGTGGGCATCGTGTATTGGTCTTGAGCGGTGCGTGCCGCATCCAAAGAGAGGCTGGGGAAGATGGGGTGCTCCAGAGGCATACCAAGGGCAGCCTGCCCCGTCTGGCCGATATCGCGTTGAGATATCCGGTAGGATGAAGTAAGATCGAATTGACCGTGATTCATGGCGAAAGGGAGGGAAACGATGAGCGAGAAGATGAAGATCCGTTGGCTGGGTCATGCGGGTTTCGAGATCGTCTCGCCCCAGGGAAAGGTGATCCTCATCGATCCTTGGATCGGGGGGCCCACGGTGACTGCGACCCTGGATGAGTGGAAGGTTGTGGAGTTGGTGCTCGTGACCCACGACCACTTCGACCATTCGGCCAGTGCCGGAGAGATCGTCAAGAGGACCGGTGCATTGCTGGTGGCCAACGTGGAGACCGCGGCGCGCCTCAAGGCGGAGTTCGGTCTCCCCGACGATCGGGTGGTCTTCGGCGGCTTCGGGATGAACGTAGGGGGTATCGCTGAGCACCGCGGCTTGAAAGTCCTGATGACCCAGGCCATCCACTCCACGGCCACCGGGGTCTGTTGTGGTTACATAGTAGAGACGGAGGACGGCCGCCGGCTGTATCACTCCGGGGACACTGGCCTCTTCGAGACCATGAGACTCTACGGTGAGCTCTACCCGTTGGAGGTAGCGCTCCTCCCCATTGGCGGGGTGTTCACGATGGATCCGGTGCAGGCGGCCAAGGCGGCTCAACTCCTAAGGCCAAAGCGCGTGATACCCATGCACTATGGGTCGTTTCCCATCCTGGAGAGAGACGCTGGCCGTTTCGTGGAGTTGATGAAGGGCTCCGGGATCGCGACGACCGTCCTGAGACCGGGCGAGTCCTGTGAGGTCTGAATGGTGGTCCCTGTTGCGGCAGCCATCCTGATGGATAAACAGGGGCGCGTCTTGCTGACCCAGCGTCCAGAACGGGGGGCGAATGCGCGCAAGTGGG
>CAZOXN010000447.1:0-3211 GCA_964583655.1 uncultured Desulfarculaceae bacterium
GCCTAGGTCTCGTCCAGTTGCCCGTGTGACAATTGGTGGCCATGGCGCAATGGAATCCGGCAATACGCTGGGCCAGATCCACCTGCGTGTACCCAGGCTCCCCCCTTGGGACCGGCCCGCTCCTCCCCATGACAGGCACCAAGGTCCCTAGGAAGGCCTCGTCCCACCCCCCGGGCGGAACATATACCCTCGACAGGGGGGTGTTCCTCTCGCTGTATCTGGAGATGGGCTCCACGATATCCTTGACATAGGTCGGCTCGGCCAGCTCCCTGATCCCCCTCCTCATGTAGTGGTGTCCGTGCACTGAGACCGCAACAGACATGCGACCCCTCCTTCAAGGCATCAAGGTGCCTCTTCCCCATTTCCCGTTTGGGCCAGCACGGGCCCCTTGCCCCCCCCACCCAGGTACGCCTCTCGCAACGCCTCGCTGCTCAAGAGATCCGCCGCCATGCCTGTGGCCACTATCCTTCCGGTCTCCATGACGTATCCCCGGTCAGCCACCTGCAAGGCCTTGAGGGCGTTCTGCTCGACCAGCAGGATCGTGATCCCGGAATCGTGTAGCCCGGAGATGATGTTGAAGATCTCCCTCACCAGGAGGGGAGAGAGCCCCAAAGAAGGCTCGTCCAGCATCAGGAGCCTCGGCCGGGCCAAGAGCGCCCTCCCTATGGCCAGCATCTGCTGTTCCCCTCCGGAGAGGACGTCGGCCAGGAGGTCCCTCCTTTCCCTCAAGATCGGGAAGCGACAGAGGATCTCCTCTATCTCGTCCTTCACCGCGGAGAGGTCACGACGTGGATAGGCGCCCATCAGGAGGTTCTCCTGGACCGTCATGCTCCGGAGGATACGACGTCCCTCGGGCACCAGTACCAGACCCAGTCTGACCCTCGCGGCCGAGGATTTTCGCTCGATCGGCACCCCCTCGTATTCGATGGAGCCCGCAGTGGGGGTGAGGACCCCACAGACCGTCTTCATCAAGGTGGTCTTCCCGGCCCCGTTGGCGCCGAGGAGGGTGACTATCTCGCCGGAGTGGATCTCCAGGGATACCCCCTTGAGGACTCGAATCCTCCCATAGCCGGCCTCCAGGTTGGACACCTTGAGCAACTTCACTCCTCCCTGCCCAGATAGGCCTCCAGGACCGCCTCGTTTTGGCGGACCTCCTGAGGTGTCCCATCCGCTATTTTCTGGCCGAAGTTCAGCACGAATATCCGGTCACACAGACCCATGATGACCCGCATGTCGTGTTCTATGATCAGTAGGGTGAGCCCTCGTGCATGGATTTCGGAGAGGGTCTTGAGAAGGTCCTCGGTCTCCTGTATGTTCAACCCAGCGGCCGGTTCGTCCAAGAGCAAGACCTTGGGACGGGTGGCAAGGGCCCTAGCGATCTCGACCTTCCTCTGGGTCCCATAGGGCAAGGTGGAGGCCCTGTGTCTCCTCACATCCCACAGTTTCAACAGGCACAGGATCTCTTCGGCCTCTTCCTTCAGTCCTTTCTCTGGTGCAATCCCACCCCGAGGGCGACTGCCCACGGAAGAGCGCGAGTGGAAGTTCTGGCCTACGAGGACATGCTCCCAGGTGGAGAGACTGGGGAAGAGTCTTATGGTCTGAAACGTCCTGGCGATCCCGAGACGGGTGATCCTGTGGGGTTTCAGGGAGACGAGATCCTTTTCCTCGAACACAATGTTCCCGCTTTCGCACGGATAGACCCCGGTTATGAGATTGAAGACCGTGGTCTTCCCAGCGCCGTTGGGACCGATGAGGCCGTAGATCCCTCCCTTCCATAAATCCAGGCTCAGTTCGTTCACGGCCAAGACGCCGCCAAAGCTCTTGGATACACGGTTCATGGAAAGCAGGGGCATCTGGCTCAAGGTCTCCCCTCCCCTCGTCCAGGAACCCAGAAATCCCAACGAAACATCTCTCGGGTCAACAGGCCGGAGGGCCTGGCGATCATCAAGCCGATGATCACCACGCCGAAGAAGGCCCCGCGCCAATCCTGGAGGAACCTAGTCAGTTCAGGAAGCAGGGTGAATATCCCTGCGCCCAGTACCCCACCCCAGAAGGTCAGCATCCCCCCCATGATCACGAAGAGGACCATATGGATGGACTCCCAGACATTGAAGAACTCCGGTTCCACGTAGAGGTAATAGTGCGCATAGAGCCCTCCAGCGATCCCGGCGATCATGGCCCCGAGGCCAAATGAGCCCACCTTCAGGAACACGATGTTTATCCCCACGAGCTCGCTCACCGCATCGTCATCGTGGGTGGCTATCATGGAAAGGCCCGTCCGTGAACGGGAGAAGAAAAAGAAGAAGACCAAGAAGACCAGGACCCATCCGTAGATCCAGCCCAGGGACACCGGCGTATCCCCTATACCCCTGAACCCATACGCCCCCCCCGTCAGATTGGTCAGGAAGTTCATGAAGAAGTTCCTTACGATCTCGCCGAAGGCCAAAGTGACCATGGCCAAGAACACGCCCCTTATGCGCAACGCTGGGAAGCCCACCAGGACGCCTATGACCCCTGCACTCAGACCGCCGACCACGAGGGCGGGGAGCAGCCCGAGATGCATGTACTTGGTCAGGATAGCGGACACATATGCCCCTATGGCCATGAAGCCGGCATTGCCGATGGAGAGTTGCCCGGTGGCCATGGGGCAATAGACGCTTAGGGCGAGCAGTATGTTGATCCCCAGGGCCGAGAGCAGGTCAAGATAATAGCTGCTCACGATTACATCCTTTCCCTTTCCGGCCGCATCATCCCTAGTATCCCTTGGGGCCTTATGATCAGGGCGAGGAACAGGGCCCCGTAGACCGCAAAGTCCTTGGCCGGGGCACCGAAATAACCCACGCTGAGGACCTCGGTCACCCCGATGAGCATCCCCCCCACGATGGCGCCCCTCAGGTTTCCCATCCCTCCAACGATCATGGCCGCTATCCCCTTTATCCCAGGCTCCATCCCCATGAACGGGGAGACGATGGCGAAGTTGAGCCCGAAGAGGATGCCGCTTGCCCCTGCCAGCACCCCTGAGACGAAGAAGGTGGTCATGATGATGAAGTTGGACTCGACCCCCAGGATGCTCGCCGTCTCCAGGCTCTCGGCAATGGCCCTCATGCCGCGACCTGCCCTGGTGCGCTGGATGAAGAGATCCAGGCCAACCATCAGGGCTACGGCCAGCCCAAGGAAGATGAGCTGGGTCGACGACAGCAGCACCGGCCCG
>CAZOXN010000448.1:0-3187 GCA_964583655.1 uncultured Desulfarculaceae bacterium
TCCTAGGACCCAACGGTGCTGGGAAGACCACTACCATCTTGATGCTCTTGGGTCTCACAAGGCCTACAAGGGGGAAGGCCCTGGTTTCTGGTTTCGATCCTACCCGCGAGGCGATCAAGGTCAAGAGCGTGGTGGGCTATCTCCCGGAGCACTTGGGATTTTACGACGACCTCACTGCCACGGAGAACCTGAAATACGTGGCAAGACTCAACAGGATCCCTGATAGCGTTTCAGGGGAAAAGATTGAAAAGGCCTTAGACACTGTGGGACTTGCCTCGGACTCGAAGCGAAGAGTAGGCACATTCTCTCGCGGCATGAGACAGCGACTTGGCATAGCAGAGATCCTCATCAGGGAGCCGAGCTTGGTCATACTGGATGAGCCAACGCTCGGCCTGGATCCGGAAGCAAGCAACCGCATGATCGAGCTGATCAAGAAGCTGAGTGAGGAAAGGGGGATGACTGTTCTTTTTTCATCTCATTTCCTGCCGCAGGTCCAAAAGATATCGGACAGGATAGGGATCATGATCAGGGGTAGGATGGTCGCCCAGGGACCGATCGATGATCTGGCCAAAGAGAAGCTCGGTGTCGGACAAGAGAGATACTCGCTGGAAGAACTCTACATGAAATACTTCAGGGAGGGATGACATTGGGAGGAACCTATACGGTGTTCAGGAAGGAACTTGCCGATCACTTCGGAAGCTACCGCTTCACCATCCTCTTCGCCCTGATAACAATGGTCAGCCTCATCACGGTCTACATGGCCGGGGTGGATCTGAGGGATGCCTTTCAGGGCAGCGTGAGGCCGAGGTTCGTCTTCCTGATGCTCTTCACGTCTGCCGGGACCATATTCTCGTTGGTACAATTCGTGGGATTCTTCGGCCCCCTCATCGGGTTGATCCTCGGCTTCGATGCCATAAACAGGGAGAGGGTCACAGGCACTCTGAGCAAGCTGGTTTCCCAGCCTATTCATAGAGATTCCATCATAAACGGGAAGTTCTTGGCGAGTGTGACTACCATCTCCATCATGCTTTTTTCCATAGTCTTGCTCATCTCGGGCCTCGGGCTCATTGTACTGGGTGTCGTCCCCGGGGTGGAGGAGGTCCTCAGGGTCCTCTTCTATCTTATCATCAGTGTCTCCTACATATCCTTTTGGTTGGGTCTGGCCATCCTGTTCTCCATCCTCTTTCGAAGCATTGCCACGTCGGCCCTTGCTGGGTTGGCGTTGTGGATCTTCTTTTCCTTTTTCGTGCCCCTTGCGGCAAATGTCGTCGCCAATGCCGTGTCTCCTATAGACAAGGAGAAGGCTACACTGGAGGATGTAGTCAAGAACCTGAGGGTCCAAAGGTTAGTATCCCTCTCGTCGCCTATGACCTTGTACGGAGACTCGGCAGCGGTGATCGTGGATCCGCTGCGAAAGAGCGTAAAGCCGCTCCTCGTGGTGGGTCCAAGGGAGAAGCTCTCGTCCGAGAGGTTCAAGAACCCGCTTCCATTGCTGCAAAGCTTACTGGTCGTCTTTCCGTACATCACTGTCCTAGTCGCTGTAAGTTTGATATGCTTCGGGGTGAGTTACACGAGCTTCTTGTTGCAGGAGGTCCGGTCCCTTTGACGTCGGTTCCCTTACCCCGAGCCGCTTCCTTCTTTGAACGGTTCAAGGGCGCCTTTCCCAAGGGCAGTGCCCCACCAACGCGAGAGGAGCAACGTTGCTAAACGACAAGATGGACTCTTTCCTTCGAAGCGCCAGGACTTCAGGGGTGCCAACACCAGTGGATGCCGTGACAGTGATCATTGTAAGGGAAGGGAGGCGGATGCCCTTCGACGTCTTCCTGATGAGGCGACACCGAGAGCAGGGCTTCATGGGCGGTGCCTTCGTGTTTCCTGGTGGAAGACTGGAAGAGGCGGACTGCGATCCGTCCTTGCTCGAGCTCGCCAGGGGTCTCAACCCTGAGCAGGCCAAGGCGAAGCTGAACGAACCTTCCCTCGCAGGCGAGAAGGCCATGGGCCTGTTTCTCGCCGCGGTGAGAGAGACCTTTGAGGAGGCTGGGGTGCTCTTGGCCGCCTCCTTTCACGGCGAACCCATCGACTTCTCGGATGCTCAGACCCAAGGCCGGTTTCGCGAACATAGGGGCCGACTCCAGAGGGGGGAGATGCCACTCAAGACAATGGCCGAGACCGAAGAACTTTGTTTCACCCTCGACCTTCTGACCCCCTTTTCGCACTGGATTACACCAGAGGTGGAAATTCGAAGGTTTGACACTAGGTTCTTGGTCGCGCGGATGCCACAAGGCCAGAGCCCTGCTCACGACTCCGTGGAGACCGTGGAATCGCTTTGGCTCACGCCTTCGGAGGCCCTGGCAAGGAACGAGTCAGGCGAAATCCTGCTCATGCCCCCCACGCTGAAGACCATGGAGGACCTGTGTCGTTTCGCAAGCCTCGAAGACCTCTTCAGAGATGCCAGCCAAAGGGAGATATACCCAGTGCTACCCCAGCCGTTCACCGATGGCCAGGCATTCGGGGTAAAGCTACCGCATGATCCCGAGTACTCAATAACAGAATACAAGAGACCTTCTTCTCCAGGCGAGTCATCGCGCATTGTATTCCGCGACGGGGTCTGGCGCTCCATACGGCCTGCCCCAGAGCTGCTCACTTGAGGCTCCGCTCTTGCGAGAAATGGCCTTATCTCATGAAGGAAAAGGAAGACCTTGATTCCATTTAAGAACGACCACCGGAATCGCGCAATTATGCGCGTAAACTTAAGATGCAGTCTGTTTCTAGAAATGGTAACAATTTGTGTTCCTAGATTACAGACATATTTCTTGCAAGGAGACCCTCGATGCGAGATGATCCGTTCTTCCATCGGTTCCTGACCTTCGCATCCTTATTTGCCCTTGCCCTTTTCTCCACCGCAGTCACCCTGGCCGGCGATACCCCTGCCCTTCGCGCCAAGGTCTCAGGAGTGGCCAGGGGAGACACCATCACGCTGTTTGACGACAAGAAGGCATACACCGTCCATCTCTACGGGGTCCGGTGTCCGCGCAAGGACAGACCGTGGGGAAGAGAGGCTAGGGAGTTCGTAACAGACATGGTATTCGGCAAGACCGTGGAGGTAAGGATGGTCGCGGAGGTCCAGGGAGACAGATCCAGTGCAGTGATTGCAGTCCAAGGCCAGTCGGTGAACGAGGAATTGGTG
>CAZOXN010000449.1:0-3182 GCA_964583655.1 uncultured Desulfarculaceae bacterium
AAGCCCTAAAAAAATAACCCCGTCCGGGCCTTTCGGCATGTCGAACGGGGAGCAATTGCATACTCATATTTGCGCATCCCTTCCCCCTTGTCAAGAATTTTTTACCTCACAGCCTCCACCAGGATCCGCAGGGCTCTCACCGCCCGCTCTCCGTTGGCACGGGTCATGAGCCCTAGCCACCAGGCCGCCTCAGTGCCGTCGGCATGCTGGAGGTTCGCGGCCGCCCGATGAAGGCGGCTTGCGTCCCTAAGGCCGGAGGACACCACCGCATAGCAGCCCACCCGTGCCCCCCAGTCTTCATCCAGTGGATGAAAGGGGCCGGTCGTGAGCCTGGCCTTGGGGCCATCGGCGGCCCGGATCGCCGCCCTCAGAAGAGCCGCCCCCGCGGTGAAGGCCAGAGGGGAAATGGCGGCCAGGCGGTCCAGTCGCACACGGCCGTTGCCCGCAAGCCGCCTTCGGTAGAGGATTGCGGCATCCCCCCTCCGGCGGCGAACCACGCGCAGGGCAAAGGAGGCATCCCTGATTCTCATTGGACACCTCCTGCAGGCCTGTCGAACACTGCGCGGGGGGAAATATCGTCGGACGCCTCTTCAGACAACGTCCTCAACTGCGCCTCCATGCCCGTTCGCCCGGAAGGGCCAAACGAGAGACCGAGATCCGCCTCGTACTCCGCCCCTTCTCCGATGGCATTCCACAGCGTCTGCGCAGTGGCCAGGGGTTTGATCGGGTGGGCTGGCTTCACACCGTTGACGGCGAAGTTGACGTTCCCGCCGTCTTTCAGGCTACCGCTCACGGTCACCGACAGGCTGAGTACATCGGCCCCCAGGGGCTGAGCCAGACTGGCCAGGGTCTGGGCTGCGGCCGGCGTGGAGGCCACCAAACGCAGCTCCAGAAGCGGGCGGTTCGCAGCGTATTCCAAGGCCTTGTCCCAGCTTGTTGCCGTGACGCGCGAGGGTTGGGGCGGAGGAGGCGGTCCCTCTTCGTCTGTGCGGTCACTGATGCCGGGCTTAACCGGATCTTCTTTGGTCCAGGAGATCCCATACGTTGTATCCCCGCGTGTGACCCACACTTTATCGTCCAGGGCGAAACTGGTGAGGGAACCCGGTACACGCCTCCTTTTTCCATCCGGCCCCTCCACGCAACCCTTGGCGTCGTAAGCCCTCCCGTCGGGCAGACGAACTACGACCTTTCCCTCGGAAACGGCCTTGAGGATGGTCTGACGAACGACGCCCCCATCCGGAATGAGCCTCAGCCCGGGAGCCGCAAGGAACCGCTCGTGCACGGCCTTGGCGGTGTAGACCTCGGGCATGCCCGCCAAAGGAGTGGCTCCAGGGAGCACGTCTTTGATAAAACGGCCCACGTCGAGGGCGTCTCCCGGCTGGTAGATCAGGTTCTTGGCGTCCAGGAACTTGCGCAGAGATCCCTGCCCGTGGGGTTTCTGAAGCTCCTTCTCATCCTGGACCTGGTACTTCTCCTCCAGGAAATAGGAAAGCCCTCGCGCGAGGACCACGCGATCGAACGCGCGGCAGGTCTGGACGCGAAACTGCTTCTGAAGCTCCGGCTTGATGCGCTGAAGCTGCTCTCGAACGAGTTTGCCGGATTCCCCCTTGTTTTCGCGTTCGAT
This sequence comes from uncultured Desulfarculaceae bacterium, assembly GCA_964583655.1. Taxonomy (GTDB): domain Bacteria; phylum Desulfobacterota; class Desulfocorpusculales; order Desulfocorpusculum; family Desulfocorpusculum; genus CAZOXN01. Next base: position 1,625 of record CAZOXN010000449.1, read on the forward strand.
GGCCTCCGCGGCCAGGAGCCGCTGGGCCCTCTCGATGGCGTTGTTGAGGGACGCGGCAGTGGCGGTGACGGCCACGACGGCGTTCTGAAAAAGGCGCGGCATGGGGGCCTTGGGATCGGAATCGTCGGAGTAAGCGCACACAGCCTGGGCGATCTTTTCATCCTCGCACAACACGAGCTGCAGATCCGCCACCTCGGGGACATGCCTCGCGCTGGAGGGCCAGGGCAACAGTCTGAAGCTCGCACCGCTGAAGTAGCCCTGGGCTTCGGCGAGGGCCTTGCTCTTGGCGTCCTCGATGGGTATCTGAGCCATGCGCTCCTCTATCTGCTTGATCACGTTGGGCTCATAGCGGAACTGCCAGCCCCGTCCTCCGGGCATGGGGTAGGTATGCCAGCACACCCCCACCAGCCGGTCGAGGGCCTCGGAGGGTTCTTGGCCCGCCTCTTCCGGGCGGAGGATCGCGAGGGTGAGGTCCGCCGGGTCCAGACCGCTGTTGGCCTGCATGGGAACGCTCTCGAGAAGGAGGGCCGATGCGGCCCGCACGTGGACGCCCCTTTCCACACCCCCGTCCAGTTCCATGGCGTGCTTCTGGATGTCAGCGATGATCGCCGCTTTGAAGCTGTCGCGGTTCAGCCGCTGCAGGAGATCGGCCTGGATTCGGTCGCTCGACCAGTCCAGATCGCCGGCCGTGATCAACTCCAGATCCTCTTTGGCGTCCCAGACCGTGCGGAGGATCCGCGCGAAGAGCCGCAGGGTCCCGCGGCTCTTGTTGAACTCCTGCAGGGCCCCCAGACGACCCTGAGCGGTATCCAGAAGGCGCGGGTGAAAAGGGTAGCACTCCACGATGCGCTTCGCGTAATCGGCCCCTGTGGCCTCATGGGGAATCAGTCCGGGATTGTCTCGGGCCACCCGCCCGTAAAGGGTGTTGTATGTGGCAGAGGCGGCTTGGGCGGCGCCGGGATTCACCTTCTCGAAAAGTCTGCGCACGATCACGCGGGCCGCTTCCTCGCCAATGGGGTCGAAATCCGTCATCCTCCGGCCAAACATGTCATCGAGCCTGACGGCGGCGGCGGTGAGGCTGTCTCCGACCTTGGATGCCTCCTTGGCGTAAGCCCTCTGGTCCGCCGGGTCCGTCACCACGAGGACGGTCTGGGGGCGCTTGCCCACAATGGCCGCGAGCTTGTTCAAAAACGCCAGGAGATTCCCCTGCCCCCGATCCGAAAGCGTGGACATGTAGATGACGATCTCATCGAGGAGGATGAGAACTGGACCTGCGGGGAAGAAGCGCTCGAAGATGGTCTCGTCGGGTTGGCGCTCTGCGTCGTCGGCTTCGCCCAGGGCCTTCAGGGCCTTTTCGCCCCCAAGCTGTCGTGCCAGTTCACCCCAGAGGCTTCGCACCTCTACCTTGTCATGCCGCATGAAGATGGGCGTGCCGGCCTTGCTCGCATCCAAGGCGACAATGGCGACTTTCTTGGGCCTTCCGGCAGCGGGAAGAAGTTCGGTCCCCATGGCGGGGTCCGAGATGTTATGGGCCAGGTGCCAGAGAGCCATGAGCGTG
>CAZOXN010000450.1:0-3180 GCA_964583655.1 uncultured Desulfarculaceae bacterium
CCTCCTGGTCAGGCCTGGGGGGACCTTCGTTGCGGGGGGGATGGTGGTTCACAACAAGGGCTGTTTCCTTCCCGAGAGCCCCATCCTCAAGGCAGACGGCATCGAGGCCCCTGTGAGCACCATACAGCCTGGCGACGAGTTGCTCTCTTTCACCGCCCAGGGCCGGCTGGTCCGGACGCATGTGCGGGAGGTGATCCGAGTCGAGGCCGAGGAGTTCATGGTGATCCAAACGGACCGCGCCAGGCTGCGGGTGACCAGGGATCACCCTTTCTATGTGGGCCAAGGGACATTCAAGACACCTGAGACACTCAGGCCCGGTGACCGTCTCTTCGCGTGGGACGGCGCGTCTTTGGCAGGGCAGAGGATACTCTCCATGGAGATCGTCCGGGAACGATCCCCTGTCTTCAACCTCCAGACGGACCGGCCCCACACGTTCTTCGCCGCGGGCCTGGCCGTCCACAACAAGGGGGGAGGCTGTTTCCCTGCTGGGACCCGTATACTTACCCCCAAGGGATCGACCCGGATAGAGGATCTCGCAGTGGGAGACGAGGTGACGGCCGTGGGGGCAGACGGACGTCCCGTCCCAGCTAAGGTCACGGGGATGTTTCTGAGAAGGGGCCCGCTCCTTCGCCTTGAGACCGAACGAGGGCTTCTCGCCACCACCCCTGAGCACCCCGTAGGCGTATCAAGGGAGAGGTTCCGCATGGCGAGGGAGCTGGTTCCTGGAGACAGCATCCAACGCTGGGAGGGTCGGGGGTTGGTCTCGGACGATATCAGGCGCGTCCTGCCCTCTTCGGTGCCGGAGTTGCTCTTCAACTTGGAAGTCGGCCCACCGCATACCTTCCTCGCCGAGGGGATCCTGGTCCACAACAAAGGGGGGAGTTTCAGCCGGTCGAGCTCCAGTCGGTCGAGCCGCTCCGGCACCTCCAGTAGGACAGCTTCGCCCGAGGAGGCCTGGGTAGGTTTGGTCGCCTTCGTCCTGTGTACGCTGATATTCATCATCCTCTTGATCGTCTCCATCCGGAAGGGTAAACGCAGCAAGGAGGAGAACCTCGATTTCGTTTACAGCCCTAAAGAGGTGGCACCCAAGGCAGCCAAGACCGAGAGGCTCCTCACCTTCTTGAGCCAGAACGACCCTTCCATGTCTCCGGATGGATTGCGGCAGTTGGCCGAGGCCACGTTCCGGAAACTGCAGGAGTGCTGGCAGGCCCGGGATTACGGGCCCATGAAGCCGCTCATGATGGAGGCCCTCTTCGAGCAGCACTCGGCACAGCTCCGTGGGTTGGCCAGGAACCATGAGATAAACCGCATCGAGGACCTCGTGGTGGATAGGGTGGACCTGGTGAACCTTCGATACACGGAGAAAAGAGACCAGAGGGAGTTCACGGCGCTCGTCACCGCCTCCGCTCGTGACTACTATGTGGATGACCGGACCGGGGAATTCCTCAGAGGGGACCAAAGGCCGGCCCGATTCCAGGAATTCTGGACTTTCCAGCACCAAGGGGACCGGTGGCTCCTGAGGGAGATCGAACAGGCCGGTGAGTCCGATGTCCTGAAAGACGAGAACTTCGTTGAGATGTTGACTGACCAGACCCTCCAGGGGATCTACGCAGAGGCCGCAGGGGGTGAAGGCCCAGCCGGTCCCTGGCTGGAGAAGGGGGCCGAGAGGAAGGCGAGTCGTATCGAGCGCATGTTGAATTTCCTGGTTCAGACCGACAAGATCTGGGACAGGAACAAGATGCTGCAGAGGGCCAGGGAACTCTTCCTGGCGGTACACTTGGCGAGGGAATCAGGCGACCCGGCGAGGGTCCCCACGGGGGATCTCTTCCCCGAGGTCGCCACGAGCCTGCAAGAACAGATGCGTCTCTGGCACATGGAAGGGCTCTCGGTGGAGTACCGAAACCTGTGCGTCAGGAAGGCCGATCTCCTCCTGGTGAGAAATTTCGTCGATCCGGCCAAGGACGAGTTCACCGTGCGCATCAACGCGCACGCGCAGAAGGTAGTGAGGAAACAGGACCGGGTCCTGAGCCAGGAGAGGTACGTTACGCCCTTCGACGAGCTCTGGACCTTTGGCCGGCTTGACGGGAAGTGGAAGCTCAAGGAGGTGTTGCCCCCGGCACTGACCAAGGACCTGATGGACCAGGACAATGTCGACGAGGAGAGCACCCCCGGCCAGCTTCAATGGTATTACAGCCAGAGCCGTGCCAGGTAAAAACAGGTCCGTCACTCCCAGTCCCCTTCAGCCACAGGGCCTTCCCGGGGCGTCCAGAACGTGCCGAGGGTGTGCAGGACCCGGTCCACCAGCCGTCGTGGCCCGGTGCCAGGCAGGAGATTCAATCCTGCACCGTGAGGAGGTAGACATCGTGGAGGGCGACTCGGTAGGGACGGCTACGCGTCGGCGGCCTCATGGTCACCCTCGACCTGCGCAACACCTTGCCACCTACGGAGTCCACCCGCACCATCTGGCGGTCGGTCATGGCCTTGACACAGGTCCAGTGCCCTTCCTCGCGGCCGTCCACCTTCCAGTTGTACCCTACAATGGCCACGGCCCTCCCCTCGTATCCCTCCAGATACTCCCTGAGCCTCAACCAGAACTGATCGAGGGTCCTGGGCCTGTGGTTTCGGAGCAGTGGCTGGAAACGAACGAGATTCACTCCCACTTTCTCCTCGACGAAAGACTGGAGTTCGTCCAGCATGGGGGGCAGTTCCTTGATGCTTGTCCCGGCCCACAGGAAACCTATGGGCGGGGTTCCAGGGCCATTGCCCTTGCGCCGCCTTCGGCGAGTGTCCAGGTGCTCGAAGAGCCGTATCGCCAGCCTCTTGAAGAGCTCGAGGCGATCCTTGCGGCTGAGCCGCTTGCCCCTCTTGGCCGCCAGGTAGACAGCAGCATTTACAAGGGCATAGAGCCCGCACAGACCGTCCAAATCCCCCTGTCTCAGCGGGACCCGCATCGAGCACCCCCTCCGACCGTTCAAGTATAATCCCTCCTCCCGCAACTGCAAAGAGGAATGTTTGAGCACGGTGCAACGCCGCTCAAGGCGTGTCGGTGGAGGAGAGATGGGCCTAGTTACCCCCGAGGGAACACACGGCTCACAGTACCTCTCTCGGACCGCTCGGGTCCCAGGCGAACTCCGCCAGTATAGCGGTGTGGTCGGAAGGACGGTCTGCACGCCTTGGCTC
>CAZOXN010000451.1:0-3177 GCA_964583655.1 uncultured Desulfarculaceae bacterium
GAGAACTTCGTGGACATGGTCCCGAACAGGTCCAACAATTACTGCTGCGGGGGGGGCGGGGGATTCCTCCAGAACCCTTATGTGGATGAACGCTTCAAGTTCGGACAGCTCAAGCTGGAGCAGATCCTGAGGACGGGCGCGGATTACGTCATAGCCCCGTGCCACAACTGTCATTCCCAGATCATGGAGCTGGCCCATCACCACAAGAAGGGCTTCAAGGTGACACACTTATGGACCCTCATCTGCCTCTCGCTGGGGATCCTGCACGAGAGCGAGCGGCTCTATCTAGGAGACGACCTGAAACAATGCAGGCTGCCCGGGGAGGAGGGGTGATGGGGGATATCGGAGGCGAATCATGGCCAAGAAAATCCTGATCATCGAGGACGAGGCCGACATAGCCACTTATCTCGCGACCTTGTTCGAGGAGCACGGTTTCGAGGTGGCCACGGCCAGCGACGGAAAGGAGGGGGCGAGGAAGGTGGCCGAGGTCAGGCCTGACCTCATCTGTTTGGACATCCTGATGCCGGAGAAGTCAGGGATCGCCCTGTACCGTGAGCTCAAGAAGAACGATGAGTTCTCCAAGATCCCCGTGATCATGGTCACCGGGTTCAAGGCCGAGGAGTTTCCCAATATAGACTTCAAGAAATTCATCTACGAGCGGTCGGTTCCAGGCCCCGAGGGTTATGTGGAGAAGCCCATCGACCGGGAGGTCCTGCTTCAGACCGTCCGAAAGGTCCTGGAAGGGGGAAGGGCGTCTCCTTGAGGGGCGTCGGGTCCTGGAAAGAGGGGGCATGCCATGGACAAGGTAAAGATCATGGTCATCGATGACGAGGAGGATGTGGTGACCTTTCTCACCACGTTGCTGGAGGAGAACGGGTACACCACCTGCTGGGCCTTCGATGGTGCGGAAGGGATGGAGAAGATCCAGAAGGAGAGGCCCGACCTCATCTGCCTGGACCTCCTCATGCCCGAGAAGACCGGCATCATCCTGTACAGGGAGATCAGGAAGGACCCGAGCCTCAAGGACATCCCTGTGATCATGATCACAGGGTTTGCAGCGCCAGAGTACCCCCTGATCGACTTCAAGCGTTTCATAAGCAAGCGCTCCATCCCGCCCCCTGAGGTCTTCATGGAGAAGCCTATCGATAGGGAGGCGTTGCTCAGGGCCATCCAGGAGACCTTGGAGAGAAGGGAGAAGCCCACGGGTTCCTGAGACAGGATCACTATACGCGAGGTATCAAGTCCTTGAATGGAAATACGAAACCCCTTGGACCGAGACCAACCCATCCGTCGGCTCCCCATCCGCAGGGCCCTGGCCTTTAGGCTGGGCCTTGGCGCGGGTCTTCTGACCCTCTTCTCCGTGCTCGCCTTTGGTTATTTCTCCATAGACTCCCAAAGGGCCGAGCTCATCGGGCAGGTCGAGGAGAAGGCCCACTGGCTCGGGGAGAGCATAGTCACGGGCCTCAAGCAGAACATGGGGAGGCACGACTCCGAAGGAATCGACGCCTTGGTCCAAGCCGTGGGACGCCAGAGGGGTGTATCCTTGGTGCGGCTGATGGACCAGGGGGGAAAGGTTCGCTTCACCACCCGACCCGAGGAGCTGGGACGGCACCTCGATGCGAGGGAGGTAGGATGCAACTCGTGTCATCCCCAAGGCCTCCCGGCCCAAGCCGCGAAGGGTTTCAAGATGTCACGGCTAGACAAAACAGACGGGGGAGGCCGTCTCCTCGGCACTGTCACCCACATCTACAATGAGAGGAGTTGCTTTTCGGCCCCCTGTCATTTCCACAGGGAGGAGCAGAGGGTCTTGGGAATCCTGGATGTAAGTGTCAGCCTCGACGAGGCAGATAGAAGCATCTCAGCGGCAGTTAGAAAGACCTCCCTCTTTGCCATCTCCCTGTTCTTGGGCATCACCGCCGTGCTTGTGGCGGGCCTTCTCCTGTTTGTCGAGAGGCCGATCCGACGCATCCTCGAGATGACCCATCGCATCTCCCGGGGGGACTACGCCCATAGCCTCGGTGAGAGCGCGCAAGATGAACTGGGTGAATTGGCGCGCTCCTTCAACCGGCTGAGCCAGAAGATCAGGACAAGGGAGGAGGAGTTGGAGCGGAGCCGGCAGGAACACGAGACCCTCTTCGAGAACGTGCCGGCCTACGTGGCGGTGGTGGACAAGGAATACCGGATCGTTCAGGCCAACAAGAACTTCAAGGAGACCTTCGGGTACAGGGTCGGGGAGAGCTGCTTCAGCGCGTACAAAGGCCTGGATGAGAAATGCCCCAACTGCCCGGTGGAGATGACCTTCAGGGACGGGGCCTGCCATCGCAGCGAGGAGATCGGGCTCAACAAGAAGGGCAAGGAGATACATTACCTCGTCTACACGGCCCCGATCTTCGATCGAGGCGGAGAGGCCCTTTACGCCATAGAGATGTCCGTGGACTTGACCGCCACCAAGAGACTCGAAAAGGAACTCCGCGTGAGCCAGGAGTACTTGAACAACCTCGTCGAGAACTCCATCCACGGCATCGTGGCCACGGACGCCACGGGCAAGATCATCATCTTCAACCGCGCGGCAGAGAGAATGTTCGGATACGATGCGAGCCAGGTCAAGGAGACGAGGGATCTGGAACGCTTTTTCCCGCCGGAGTTCGTTCAGATGATCTGGAGCGGGCTGCAAAGGGGTGGGGCGCGCAGGGACCTCAAGATGGTAGCCCAGGAGACTTGGCTTAGATCGAGCAAAGAGGAGAGGATCCCCGTGCGTTTCTCAGGAGTCCTCTTGTGGGAGGACGGGACCCCGGTGGGGGCAGTCGGGTTCTTCCAGGACCTCAGGGCCTTCAAGGCCCTGGAGCAGGAGAAGCTCCAGGCGGAGAGGCTCGCGGTGGTGGGCCAGACCGTGGCAGCCTTGGCCCATGGGATAAAGAACATAATCACCGGTCTGGAGGGTGGGGTCTACGTGGTCCAGACCGCCATGAAGCGCCGCGACGATTCCCTGCTCCAGAAGGGCTGGGGAATGGTGGAGAGGAACATCGAGAAGATCTCCCACACGGTAAAGGATCTCTTGACCTACTCCAAGGTCGCGGCCGTCGACATGCAGCCCATCAGGCCCACCGAAGTGGTGGAGGAGGTCCTCTCCCTTTTCCGTGACAAGGCGCGTCAATGCGGGGTGGAACTCCTCAAGGA
>CAZOXN010000452.1:0-3176 GCA_964583655.1 uncultured Desulfarculaceae bacterium
GCGATGGACTGCGTCAGCCCCCTGAGACCGAACTTGACGACGTTGTAAACTGCCTTGTTGAGCGTGCATATGTGCGCATGGATGGAGGCCATGTTCCCTATCACCCCGCTGCCACTCCTGCTCCGTCTCATATGTGGGATGACGAGCTTGGAGAGATAGAAGGGTGCCCTGAGCATGAGCCTCTGCATCAGGTCGTACTTCTCCATGGGGAACTCTTCCATGGGGTACACGTTCTGGATCCCCGCTATGTTGGCTAGGAACTTGATCTCCCCGATGGAAGCTGCTTCTCTTACAGCGCGCTCGATTTCCTGGTCCCGCGTCAGGTCCGCCCTGATGAATGCCATCTGCCCCCCCATCTTCTGGGCGATGGCCCGCGTTTGCTCACCGCCTTGCTCATCCACGTCCACCCCGACGGCATAGAGACCGTTGGCAGCGGCCGCCACAGCGGTGGCACGCCCTATGCCGCTGGCCGCACCCGTGACCAGACAGACGTTGCGCGGGACGAATTCGTCGTCCAAGACGATCAAGATGTCTTCACGATTGATCTCTGGTTCCGCGATCTGCAACTCTCCTCCTCCGCGGCCGCACTTTCCTATGCAAGCTCCGGGCCAATCAGGCCCCAGGGTATCGATCACGGGCGATGGACACCATCGATAAGGTGCGAAGCTCGTGATTCCAAGAAGTTATGACCTTTTGGCCGCAGGGCTGATTACTGTTGCAAAGCTCGCCTTCCAGGTGTATGTACAGCGAAGACTGGATCACAATTGATACATGTAGACCTAAGGCTACGGGGGCGTCGTGATGGCGAGAAAGACCCATGTCTCGGTGGGAAGGGGGCATTTTTCCTTGAGCGAGGAGCCCAGGACAAAGTCGGAGATGCGACGACAACTGGAGCTCTTTCGTCTGGTCCTGGACAGCATCTACAACGGTGTCCTGATCACTGACGCCGAGGGGTATGTCATCTACTTCAACCGGCCGTACGGGGAATTCCTGGGGGTGGAACCATCAGCACAGATAGGGAGGCACTGCACGGAGGTGGTGGAGAACAGCCGTATGCACATCGTGGCCAAGAGCGGAAGGCCGGAGATAAACTCCAGGCATCGCATAAAGGGCCAGACCATGGTCGTCCAGCGCATCCCCATCTGGAAGGATGGAAAGGTCATAGCGGTATTCGGCCAGGTCATGTTCAAGGATGTGAAGGATGTGGGGCAACTCGCCCGGAAGCTGTCTATGCTCGAGTCCAAGGTGAAACTCTATGAGGAGGAGCTCATGTCGCTTCGCTCCACCAGGTATACCCTCAAGAGCATAGTTGGAGTGAGCAGCTCCATCAACGCCCTGAAAAAGGACGCCCTCAAGGCGGCCGCCACCAGCCTGCCGGTCCTCATCACTGGGGAGTCAGGCACTGGCAAGGAGCTCTTCGCCCAGGCCATCCACCACGCCAGCACCCGCAGGCTCCATCCTTTCATCCGGATAAACTGCGCTGCCATACCCAAGGATCTCTTCGAATCCGAACTCTTCGGATACGAGAAAGGCGCCTTCACCGGGGCCAGGTCCGAGGGGAAGGCAGGGAAGTTCGAGCTTGCGCATCACGGCACGGTCTTCTTGGATGAGATCGGAGACCTGCCCCTAGAGATGAAGCCCAAACTGCTGAGGGTCCTCGAGGAGAAGGAATTCGAGCGGGTGGGAGGCACGTCCCTGATCAAGGCCGACTTCCGCCTCATGGCCGCGAGCAACCAACCTTTGGAGGAAATGCTGGCCTCGGGCAGGTTTCGCAAGGACCTCTTTTACCGCCTCAACGTCATCCATCTCCATGTCCCGCCCCTCAGAGAACGAAAGGAGGACATCCTGCCGCTGTCGGCCCATTTGTTGGGCCAGATAGCCCGTGCCTCGTACCTGCCGGAGGCACGTCTGGACCGACAGGCAGGGCGCGTCCTCATGGAATACGACTGGCCAGGCAACGTGAGGGAGCTCTCCAACGTGCTGGAGCGCGTGGTGGCATCCACCGGCGGGGGAACCATCAGGCCGTCCGACCTACCCTTTCACCTGCGCAAAGGGCGCGAGGGCGCCTTGGGAGGGCGACGGGCCTCCTTGAAAGACGTCAAGGGCACAGCCGAGAAGGAGGCGATCTTGAGGGCCCTGGAGGCTTCCGGATACAACAAGGCCAAGGCGGCCAGCCTCCTGGGGATCCACAGGACCTTGCTCTACAAGAAGATCCGAAGATATGGTCTGGCCCTGAGCCACGGACAGGGCGCTTCTGTCATGTAGACTAATTGATACGTTAAGATCCGGTGAGGTCCGACGTCGCGCGTGGAAGCTGTGCCGCAGGGTGTACACCGAAGCCTGCCTGGCCATCCCCGCAGCAAACAGCACCTTCTTGAATGCCTTTTGAACGAACAGTCAGAGACCCGCCGAAGGTAGAACGGAACGTACTTCTCCCTTACCAATGCCTTCCCGACCAGATATGCCCTGAAAGCGCCGATCACGGTTCAATTCTCATATCTCAGGCGCTCGGTCTAATAGTGCCGCAACGGCCGTTCTCTCTCGTTTGCATACCAATACCGACTTTTCCCTCCTTGACATGCCCCAGCGCCCAGGCCAAGATTTTCCTTAACGACAGAATAGCTATGGATGAGAATGTTTGCACCGCGTTGCGCGCATCGGCAACCACAAGACTAAGCTTGCGCTTGTCGGCTCTGTGCAGACCCAACGAGTAGTATGTATTGGTTCCACAGATAGGAGAGAGAGTTATGACTCATTCCACAGTTGAGGATTTGACGGTTGACGAGTTCAACAAACTCATCCGCGAAGTCGTCATTCAAACCCTCTCGGAGATGTTCGGCGATCCTGACGAAGGATTGGAGCTAAATGAAAAATTTAGCCTAGAACTCCGACGCGCTACAGCTGCAGATGAAACGACTAGCAAGACAATACCCGCGCACGAGGTTGCGGCAAGACTTGGGCTGACTTGGTAACGTCATGTTCCAAGTAGAGTTTACCCCTGGGGCGGGGACCGATCTGGCGCGTTTGGATAAGCCAATCGCGCAGCGAGTGCTGAGAAAGATACGGTGGTTAGCGGAAAACTTCGAGGCCATAACACCCGTGGCCCTGACAGGGCCGTGGCAAGGGGTCTTCAAGTTGCTAGTCGGTGATTGTCGAGTGCTATGGACCTGTGACAG
>CAZOXN010000453.1:0-3171 GCA_964583655.1 uncultured Desulfarculaceae bacterium
CGGGGAGGGCGCCGCCGTAGCGCCTTCTTGGATCGAGCCGTACTTGGTCTGTGGCGGTTCATCGGGACTGCTTACATCCAGTGGGACCTGTCCTCGCGTCGCGGCCTCCTCCAGGGCATGGACCCGAGGGTGAAGCTCCTCTTCCTCGTCGGGTGCGTGGTCCTGATAAGCATCAAGAGGGGACTCCTGGGTCAGGGGCTCGTGGCGGGTCTTCTCCTGTCTCTGGCGATCCTCTCCAGAGTCAGTCTCCTGGCCCTGTACGGGCGGGTCTTGGCCCTGGGGTTCGTCTTCGGTTTCCTGGTCACCATACCATCCTCCCTCAACGTCGTGACCCCGGGAGAGATGATCCTGCCCATCCTCACCCCCTCTGAGGGAGGTCGCATCCTCTGGTTGCCCGCCTCGGAAGGCATCGGCCTCACCCGTGAAGGGCTGTGGGGTGTGGCCACTGTGACCTCCCGGGTGGTCAACTCCATCACCGCCACCTTCCTGGTCCTGTACACTACCCCCTTTGCTGGGATCGTCCGAGGGCTCAAGCTCTTTCGAGTCCCGGATGCAATGGTCATGGTCATCTTCCTCACGTACAAGTACTTGTTCGTCCTGGTGAGGATTGTGGAGGAGATGCACCTGGCCAGAAAGGCACGCCTTGCAGTCGATGCCAGCCCGTGGGAGACGAGGAGATGGGCGGCAGGCCGTATGGCGATGCTCTTCAGGAAGACGCAGATGCGCTGCGACGAGATCCACAAGGGCATGATGGCTAGGGGGTTCTCCGGGACCGTAGAGGTGAGAGGTCTCCAGAGGTTTGCTACGCGGGACTGGCTGGCTGCGGCGATCCTGGGCCTAGCAGCGGTTGTCCTCGCGGTGGTTTGAGGGGGCCATGGGGGAGATCATCGCTGTTGAGGAGATCCATTACAGTTATTACGGGAAGATCCCCGCGCTGGTGGGTGTGGACCTGAGGGTCGAGCAAGGGGAGAGGCTCGCTGTCATAGGCGCCAACGGTAGTGGGAAGTCCACCTTGCTCCAGGTGATGGCCGCCTTGATCCACCCAGATAGCGGGTTGGTCCGTTTCCGAGGGGAAGTGGTCTCCAAGGAGGCGCTGAGACACAAGGGATTCCTTCGATACTTCCGCGAGCGGGTCGGCTATGTCTTCCAGGACCCTGACGTGCAGCTCTTTTGCCCCACCGTCCTGGAGGAGCTCATGTTTGGGCCCCTGCAGCTGGGCCTTGGAGAGAAAGCGGCCATGGAGAGGAGCCTCGATGTCTTGGAGATGCTCTCCATCCAGGGGCTGAGAGACCGGCCTTCCTACATGCTTTCAGGAGGGGAAAAAAAGCGTGTGGCCATAGGCTCGGTGCTGACCATGAACCCAGAGCTCCTCCTCTTTGACGAGCCCACCAACGGGCTCGACCCCAGGACCCAGAGCTTCCTGGTGGAGCTGCTCTTGGCCCTCCACGAGGCGGGCAAGACCGTCGTGGTGGCGACCCACGACCTGGGATTGGTCTACGAGCTGCAAGGCACTGTGGCCGTGCTCTCAGAGGATCATCGCCTGGAGAGGACAGGGAGGACCGAAGAGATACTGGCCGATGAACAGTTGCTCCTCAGGGTGAACCTCATCCACGAGCACCTCCACCGTCACACCGAAGAGGCGCACAGACACGTCCATTCCCATTTCCTGTTCCATCGTCACTGAAGGCCCTCCGTGCCCCTGCCAGGGGTGGATCCCGCATTGCGGCGTTGGGACTCCTGCTGCCTTGGTCCCTCGACATCAGCCCATCATCTTCTCCATCCGCCTGGAGAGGGCAGGAGAATCGAGGTCTATCCCCACTCGCAGGGCCCTCAAACCTTGCACACCGGGCAGGTCCTCCAGCTCCAGCGATTCCAGGTCTTCTCTCAAGTAACCTTGGGCCTGAAGGTAGTCGATGTGGCGGCGCGCCTCCCTGGCCTCCTCGAGGTGGGAGTAGACCACCGCTATTCGTCCCGGCTGGGTTAGGCGTTCCCCGGTCGCCTTCACGGTGGCCTTGTCTAGACGGGCCTTCAAGATCTCGTGGCGCACGTCGTAGGCCCCGTCCACGTCGAATCTTTTCTCCTCGTATCTGAACCTGATGGAGATGGGGGCCTGATGGAAGAGGATCAGATTGGTGATCTCGAGAGGCACCTTGAGGGAGGGCTTCAGGCGCTCGGTGTGCCAGGCGATCCCGCACGCCACCATGAGCTGCCAGAGCCGGAAGTTCTCAAGATACACGACGTTGAAGTCCCCTTGCTCGACCAGGGACTGGCCTACGTATATCAGATAATCCAGTCCGTCGGTGCGGTGCTTCTCGAAGTAATGCGGAAATATGGCCTGGGCCCCGGAATCCTCACGATCCACATAAGTGGAGATGCGATGGGTCAATATGGAGACGCTCTCCTCGAATTCCTTTCGGCTCCTGTATACGGAGCCCATCTGCGGATCCACGGCGGTATTGTAGGCCTCTATGGCCTCGGCCACGCCAGGGCCGAAACCGGACAGGTGGGGGAACAAAGGCTCGACCTCCTTCCGGATGGCGGCCACCACCGAGAGCTCGTCTCCGGTGACCATCCCGGTCTGGATACGGTTGAGCGCCTTGGAGATCCGATACGCGAGCTCCTGGAGGATGGGCTGCGGCCTTGCATCCGCGGCCCGTTCTACCACGGCCAATGCCAGGGTCAGGTGTTCGGAGAGATCGGCCTGGATAGCCCTGTTGCGCTCCTCCGAGGAGGCGCGGATGTCAGCGACCCCATAGAGCGGATAAACCTCCCGAAAGACTATGGGCTCCAGTTCCTCGGCCAGACCGCGTCGCACGCAATCGAGGTACCGGAAGGCGGCCTTGCGGAACCTCCACTCCACCGCTGGATGGATGGCGGTGCATTTCTCCTTTATCACCGTCTGAACCTGGTGCTCGACCTCGTCCACGGCACGCTTCAGGGCCATGGAGAAGAGGGGAAGGATCTGCTCCATGAGCAAGGCTTCCACTGGGCCCAGGTCCCCGGGATCAGGGGAGCTCAGGTCCAAGGTCCCTATGGGGCCACCCTGGTACGTGAGGGGGGCGACGAGCATGGAACGCACCCCGTCCTGGAGCAGGCCCTCCTCCACCTTGGTCCTGGAGGTCTCTTCCCTCAAGTCCGAGATCCGGACGATCCCGCCCTCCCGCACGGCCC
>CAZOXN010000454.1:0-3170 GCA_964583655.1 uncultured Desulfarculaceae bacterium
ACCTGCACAAAGAGATCCATCCGGATGACGGAGAATTGACTCGCACGAGGAAACTGAGACGTCAAGTGATTGAACAGAGATACCTTGATGTGGTCGAGGCCCTCTATGAGGGGCTGGAGGCCGTATCCATAGAAGTACCGATCACCTACGAATCGGGTGAGACTGGGGGTCTCCGTCGAACCCTGGCGATTCAGGGGGTCGATTAGTGAGTACCTCTTTCGTCCTCGAATTGATCATCAACGGTGGGCTGGTCGGCCTGATGTACGCTTTGGTGGCCATTGGCATCGTTTTCATCTACAAGTCTTCCGCGGTCGTCAACTTCGCCCAGGGGGCCATGGTCATGCTGGGGGCCTTCTTGGTGTGGTCCCTATCCGAGCGCGTCGGGCTACCCAACTGGTTGGCAATTCTACTCGGACTCTGTGCGATGTACGGCTTTGGCCTCTTGGTGGAGCGTCTGGCTCTAAGGCCCATGGTCGGCCAGCCAGTCATCATGATCCTCCTGATGACATTGGGACTGGAGATATTCCTCAGGGGTCTGACCCCTGCAGTCTGGGGCATCGACCCCAGGCCCTTGAATCTGGGAATCGGCCACAAAGCCATCTTCTTGGGAGAGATCCTGATCAACAGGTCTTACTTGATAGGCGGTATGGCTGCCCTGGTCGTCACAGTTCTTTGCGCCCTGATGTTCAAGACACGAACCGGGATCAAACTCAGGGCCGTCTCTGACGACTATGTGGCCTCTTGGTCCGTGGGCATCTATGTGGAACGGGCCATCGGCATAAGCTGGGCCGTGGCCGGGGGCATGGCTTGCGTGGGCGGGGCGCTGTGGGGCTCAATTCAGGGTGTGGACTGGTCCCTTTCCTTACTGCTGCTCAAGGCCCTGGCCGTTGCCATCCTGGGTGGCCTGGACAGCATCGGAGGCGCGATCTTGGCGGGGGTAATGATAGGAATTCTAGAGGGGGTCATTTCCGGTTTCTTGGACCCTCTGGTCGGTTCCACCCGGGAGGTCGTGGCCGTGTTCGTGATCCTGTTGACGATCCTCATCCGTCCTTACGGTCTGATGGGGAAGGAAATCATCGAGAGGGTGTGACGTCGTGTTTTATCGTCTTGCCGGCATCTACCACACCGGTTACCCTTCCGACCGCAAGGCCCTGATCTACGGCTTCGACCGGATTCAGGTTTTTTTTGTCCTTGTGACAGTCTTGAGCGCTCCGTTGTGGATGTCCGGCTTTCTGCTTTCTGGCTATCTCCTTCCCTGGGTCATCTGGAGCACCGCTGCCTTGAGTTTGAACCTGCTCATGGGTTGGGCCGGCCAGATCCATCTGGGATACGCCGCGGTAATGGCCATAGGGGCGTACACGGCCATCCATCTGGGTCAAAGCGGAGTCCCTACAGAGCTGGCCTTGTTGGCAGCGGGTGTTAGCAGTGCCGTCATCGGGCTGGTCTTCGGTGCTGCTGCCCTCCGGGTAAAGGGCCTTTACCTTGCCGTAAGCACACTGGCCCTCCAGTTCTTGGTCCAGTGGATAATAGTAAACGTCCCGGCGATTGGAGGTGGGCACTTGGCCACGATCCAGGCTCCTCCTCTGAAAATACTCGGTGTGGACATGACATCGGAGGCGGGGGCTTACTACGTGGCCTTGGCCTGGTGTGTGATGGTCACCGTTTTCATGGTGAACGTGGGACGCACCGCCTTTGGCCGGGCATTGATGGCGCTCAGGGAAAGAGACTATGCCGCCGAAATGATAGGCATCGATACTTTTTATTACAAGACCATAGCCTTTTGGGTGAGTTCGTTTCTTGGCGGCATCACAGGGGCCGTTTTGGCCCTGACCTATTACAGGGCCGTGACAGTGGAACAGTTCGGGATCGATGTGTCCATACAAGCCTTGGCTATGGTCATTATCGGGGGATTGGGCAATATCGTTGGAAGCTTCCTGGGGGCCGGATTCATCCTCTTGGCGCCAAGCCTCATAAGCAATTTGCTGCGGTGGTGTTCGGAGACGATCGGCCTCTCCCTGCCCGTGACCCTGCTCACCAATATCCAGCTGATGACTTACGGGGGACTGATATTAATCTTTCTCATCATCGAACCCCTTGGGCTCGCCAAGATATATTTCAACGTGAGGAACTATTTCTTGGTCTGGCCCTTCGCGTACACCAAGCGGCAAGTTTGACCGAGAGAGGATTCGATTTGGCGGCGACAGAGCACACGGCCGGACGAAAGGGGGTGATTATAGAAACGCTGCTTCGGGAAGGAACACGAAAGATATTCGTGCATAAGCGTTGGATCATGGTTGTGTGCCAGAAAAGGAGGGCGATAATGAGAAGAAGTCTTGCAATAGGGTTGTTGGCACTAATAACCTTGGCGGCATGGGGGGGAAGGACTCCGTCAGTAGCTCAGGAGAGGGTGTTGTATATCGCCATGCCCATGGATTTCACCAAGATCTACACCTTTCTTTCCAAGGTCTGGGAGCAGGCTGAAAGGGATTATTTCGCCTTGGTCAATCAGCGCGGCGGGGTCAAGGGTTATCGCATGGAATTGCTCATCACAGACCATGCCAACGAACCTCAACGCGCCATCGAGGCCTATGAACAGATGAAGAAACAAGGGGCCATGATCATCAATGCTCACAGCACCCCGGCCGCCTTGGCCATTTTGCCGCGCTGCACCAAAGACAAGGTGATCCTTTACACCCCCCTCCACGGTCGCGGGGATGCGGTAATAGGAGAGGTCTTCCCTTGGGTCTTTCCCATGGCTGCGAGTTACTGGTCCAAAGCAGCGGCGATCGTGGATTACATCTACAAGCAGGAAAAAGGCAATCTGAAGGACAAGAAGATCGCTTACGTCTTCATCGACACGCCTTTCGGCCACGAAGTCCAGCCCGTCCTCAAGAGGCTATCGGAACGCCTCGGTTTCAGGCTCGAATTGTTCGGTTATCCCCCGCCCGGCAACGAGCAGGCGTCCGTGTGGACCCAGATTCGGAGGTTCGGACCAGACTGGGTGATCCTTTGGAGCGCCGGCATCGGCCAGTCAGTGTCGGTCAAGGAGGCCCTTCGTAACGGTATCCCCGTCAACAGGATCACTTCCTGCGATTGGATGAATGAACCTGATATCCAGTTGATAGGTGCTGAACAAGCAAAAGGGGTTACGCGGGTCGAAGGGGTAGCCC
>CAZOXN010000455.1:0-3168 GCA_964583655.1 uncultured Desulfarculaceae bacterium
CCGTCAGGTGGGGGGAGGTGCGCTTCTACATGGAACGGGTCGGGGTGGACGGGTTCCCCATCGTGGCCCTGATCAGCTTCCTGCTGGGGCTGATAATGGCTTTCATGTCATCGCTCCAGCTCAAGCAGTTCGGTGCCAACGTCTATGTGGCCTCCTTGGTGGGCATCGCCATGGTGAGGGAGCTGGGACCGATCATGACTGCCATATTGGTGGCGGGGCGTTCAGGCTCTGCCTTCGCCGCAGAGATCGGGACCATGGAGGTCAACGAGGAGGTGGACGCCTTGACCGTCATGGGGTTGAACCCCACCGCCTTTCTGGCCGTCCCCAAGGTCCTGGCGTCCGTGATGGTCTTGCCGATCCTGACGATCTTCTCGGACCTCTTGGGCATAGTCGGCGGGATGGTCGTGGGGGTCACAGGGCTGGACTTGACCGTTTACACTTACGTCCAGCAGACCATGAAGACCATGACCATATTCGACATAGTGTCAGGTCTGGTAAAGTCCATGGCCTTCGCCATGCTCATAGCCGGGATCGGTTGCCAAAGGGGGTTCCAGGTGAGGGGAGGGGCTCAGGCCGTGGGGTCTGCCACGACCTCGGCCGTGGTCTCGGCCCTCTTCCTCATCATCGTGGCGGATTCTGCCTTCGCCATAGTCCTGCACTACATCTCCTGATGGGAGGAGGGTGGGGTGGGCGTTACTTCACATCGATCCTGCCCCACAGGGGCCGAGGACGGGGGCTGATATCCTTTGAAGCACGGCGGTGAACCGATAATCATCGTGGAGGGGCTGACCGCCCGTTACGGGGACGACACGATACTGGAGGACGTCAGTTTCCGTGTCCGAAGAGGTGAGGTCTTCGTCGTGGTGGGCGGGAGCGGTTGCGGGAAGTCCACCTTGCTCAAACACATGATCGGACTTCACAGACCGGCTGCGGGGAAGGTGGTGATCAACGGGGTGGAGATCACTGCAGAGGACCAGACGGGCATCGACGAGGTCCGAAAGGAGATAGGGGTGCTTTTCCAGTCGAGTGCACTCTTCGGCTCCATGAGCCTGGCCGAGAACGTGGCCTTGCCGCTTCGGGAATACACCGACTTGCCCTCCTCCGCCATCGACCTCATTGTGAGGATGAAACTGGGGATGGTAAACTTGGCAGGTTACGAGAACCACCTTCCCTCGGAGATATCCGGTGGCATGAAGAAGCGCGCTGCCTTGGCAAGGGCCATGGCCCTGGATCCGGAGATCCTATTTTTCGACGAGCCATCGGCGGGGCTTGACCCGGTGACCTCCGCTGAACTGGACAGACTCATCCACCGGATCAACGAGGGGATGGGCACGACCATGGTGGTGGTCACTCACGAGTTGGAGTCCATCTTCAACATCGCTCACCGGGTGATCATGTTGGACAAGTCCGAAAGGGGTATCATAGCACAGGGGGATCCCAAGGAGCTGAGAGACCATTCGACGGATCCCCGGGTGATGAGTTTCTTCCATAGAAGGCCCCAAGACTGACTGCCAGGAGCGAGGGGTGCCCAGAAAGGCCTCGAATTTCAAGATCGGGCTCTTCGTGACGGCCGGGACGCTCATCTGCCTTGCCGGAATCGTATGGCTGGGTGCCACCAAGTACTTCCAAAAGGCCACCACGTACGTCACTTACTTCAGCGAATCCGTCCAAGGCCTGCAGCCCGATTCCAGCGTCAAGTATCTGGGGGTGGACGTGGGTCGAGTGGACAAGATAAGGGTAGCCCCGGACTACAGGCTCATCGAGGTGGTAATGAAGATCGACTTCCAAGGGGACCTGAGCGGGGTGGTGGCCCAGTTGAAGATGGCGGGGATCACAGGGATCGTCTTCATCGAGCTGGACAAGAAGGATCCGGATGAACCGGATCTCTCCCCCAAGCTGGACTTCACCCCTCCTTATCCGGTCATCTCGTCGCGTCCGTCTCAGCTCACCCAGATCTTCGCTGTCATCGATGAGATGGTCCGGGTCTTGAGGCAAGTGGACTTCAAGGGCATATCAGAGCAGGTGAAGTCCTCCGTTGGCCTCACGGAGTCATTGATGAAGCAATTGCAGGCGATGCTGAGCGACACCGACCTAAAGGGCATCTCGGACAGGATCAAGGCCACCCTGGGCGCGGGGGAGGATCTGCTCAGGGGTGAAAGGCTCGGGTCCATCCTGGCACGCTTGGACTCCACAGCGGCCAATCTCGAGAGGGCCAGCGAGAGGATCGACAAGGCCTTGGAGGAGGCCAAGTTCAAGGAAGTAATGCTGGAGGCCAAGGCCACGGTGAGCGAGGCCCGGGGTCTGATAACCGACATGAGGGCGCAGTTGGAGGGCATGAACCTCGCCGAGACAGTGGGCAACGCCAACCGCCTTGTACAAGCCGTGGACAGGAGGACCAGGGTTCTGGCCGTGGAGATGACGGCCACGAGCGAGAACCTTCGAAGGGCCTCGGAGACGTTGGAACTGCTACTGGAGAGGCTGAGCGCGGCCCCGTCTGATTTGATATTCGGCCAGCCGCCTCCCCAGGGGAGGAGACAGTAGCAATGCGGCTGAACACAAAGGTACTACGGGCGATGGAAAGAGGGGGATGACCATGGGCTCCTTGCGCCACCGCGATGCCCTCTTCAGGGTTTTGGGCCTTCTGGTCGTGGCGGTGACCTGCATCTTGGCCGGCGCCTGCGCCGGTGGAAGGACACCATACATCATCGAGCAATACACGCTGGAATATCCCCCACCCAAGGCGCGTGGTTCGAACCCCATGGAGACCACCGTCAGGGTGGAGCGATTCTCCGCCGCCAAGGCTTGCAGCGGGCAGGCCATGGTTTACAGATCCGCTCCGTTCAAGCTGGATGTCTACGATGGCCATAGGTGGAGGGTGCCCCCCGGCGATATGGTGACAGACTTCCTCCTGAGGGACCTCAGGAGTGCCGGGGTCTTCCAGGCGGTCTTCTCCTACCACGACCCGCAGGAGACGAGGTTCGTCCTGGAGGGGGCTGTGGAAGAGTTCCTGGAGTCGGAGGAACAGGGTGGGGCACAGGCGGTGCTGGCCCTGAGCGTGACCCTCCTGGACCTCGGCCAGAGGGAGGTCACAAAGAGGGTGGTATACCAGAGGCGCTACAGGTTCGCGGAGTCTCTCCGGGCGCAAGGCCCCCTGGGTCTGGTCCAGGC
>CAZOXN010000456.1:0-3168 GCA_964583655.1 uncultured Desulfarculaceae bacterium
GGGATGCCCCTGGACAGGTGGTTGCAGAAGGGGAAGACAACTCCCATATCCCATGTCTGGCATATCGCGAATCAGATATGCAAGGCCCTGGTCTACGCCCACGGACAGGGGATACTTCACGGAGACATCAAGGCCTCCAACGCGTTTCTGCTATCCAAGGGACGGGTGAAGATCACGGACTTCGGGACTGCCAACATCGTCTCCAGGATGCAGGGTCCATTGGAGAAGGGGCAGGCCAGTGCCGCGACGGCGTATTTGCCACCAGAGGCGATCCTGGGTGAACCCTTGGACGAACGCTCCGACTTGTATTCCCTAGGGGTACTCCTCTACACACTGCTGGCGGGACGTTTGCCTTTCTTCAATGACGACCCCAATCTCCTGATGGAGCAGATCATCATAAGACGGGCGACACCCTTGCGGCAGTTGCGGCCAGAAGTGCCAGTGGAGTTGGGGGATCTGGTGGATCGCCTCATGAGCAAGGAGCCTGAGGCGAGGTATTCCTCTGCGAAGGAACTCGATGAGGCCCTTCAGGGCCTGCCAAGAGGTGGGGGTGAGCGAGAGGCCGGGGCGGGGTGACTCCCCTGGGTCTTTCAGTGAGAGGAACTTTGGCCCGTCCAGGGCCGAATGCGGACTTGAGGACGGTTGGTCCGGGATGGCTGACCGGGCCGAGTTTGTCCTTCCGGTGAACCGCCCTGCCCGGGGGGCAGGGCTCTTGACAAGGATGAAGATGTTGGACATCATGGCGATCGGGCGGACCCATCAAGGCATGGTCCGATCCAACAACGAGGACAGTTTCTGTGTAGACAAAGAACTCGGCCTTTTCATGGTGGCCGACGGGATGGGCGGTCATGCATCCGGCGAGGTCGCAAGCAGGATGGCCGTCGAGATCATCAAGGAGACCTTCGAGAACAGCCTCAAGAACAGAGACGTCCCTCTGGTGGGTAGGATGGACCCAGAACTCTCTACCGCGGCGAACCGCCTCTTGAGCAGCATCCGGTTCGCCAACCGGGCCATATTCGAGATGTCTCAGAAGGGGCCGGAGTATTACGGGATGGGCACCACCTTGGTAGGTCTCTTGGCCCAAAGCGACCACATGATTCAAGTTCACGTGGGTGACAGCCGGATCTACAGGCTTCGATCTGGGCAGGTGACGCAGCTCACAGAAGACCACTCCCTAGTCTTGCATCAGGTGAAGCTCGGTCTCTTGACAGAAGACGAGGCACGAGCGTCGCGGGCCAAGAACGTTATCACCAGGGCCATCGGGGTACTTCGCGATGTCGAGGTGGACCTCCAGTTGCACGAGTGGATAGAGGGAGACGTGTACGTGCTTTGCAGTGACGGGCTCTCCGATCTGTTGTCTGCGGATGAGATCGGACAGGCGCTGGAGTCCACGAACATGGATTTGCCGGCATCCGGCGATGTCCTGATCCAGATGGCCTTGGACCGTGGGGGACATGACAACGTAACAGTGGTCTTGGTGCGTCTCGGTAGGATGAGACACAGGATGGGGGGCCTCCGAGGGACCATAGGGCGTATCTTCAGGGGGCATGCCGAGGCATGATTCCACGACACACTGGGCCTTGAAGGGCCCAACGTGAGGTGGTGACGTTATGGCCAAGGTGATACTGAAGTTCAAAGAGGCTCTGATCAAGGAATATGAGGTGGACAAGCCGTCGATTCGCATCGGACGCCGGGAGGGCAACGATATCCGCATAGACAACCTGGCGGTGTCCGGAAATCACGCGAAGATCCAGAAGGTCGACGGGGCTTACATCATCGTCGATCTGAAGAGCACCAACGGGACCTTCGTCAACCGTAAGAAGATAGTCCAGGCGAAGCTCCACCATATGGACGAGATAACCATAGGGAAGCACACCTTGATATTCGAGGACGAGACCCAGCCCCCGCGAGAGGCCGAGGCCCCTGAGGATGAGGTCGTGGCAGAGGAAGCCACTCCTCCTCCCACCCCACAGGAAGAGCGGCCCAAGGCACCCCACCCCACACAGGAGATGCCATTGGCGCGTATCCAGTTCCTGGAGCCAAGGGATCAACCGGAGGTGACCCTCCACAAGAAACTCACCATCATCGGGCGCAGGGACGATGCAGACATCCGCCTCAAGGGCCTGTTCGACCCCAAGGTGGCGGCCCTGATCAATCGCAAGCCATCGGGCTACTCCATCCTGCCTGAGGAGAAGGTCAAGATAAAGGTCAACGGCGAGTTGGTGAGCCGCCAGACCGAGCTTTCCGACGGAGATGTCATCGAGGTCGGGGCCCTCAAACTCCTCTTCAACGAGTCCTGAAATCGTTCTCGGCTGTCCTACCCGGTCCACGGCAACTTCGGGTTACCCTGATTTGCGTCTCCTTGCGTTTGATCCTCCCCCGTGGTCCCCGCCCAGCGGATTTGCTGGTCCTTGCTAGATCGTCAAACTACTGATATTTCGAGAAAAAGAGTGTACGGTAACTGGAAGGGAGCCCGCGTGATTCCTCGGGGACAAGCCCGGAGACGCGAGAAAACGATTTGTTACCAATTTTGGTAACAGTCCGCTTACTTACTTTGACCAAAGCAGATTCAGCATGCAGGGTTGCGTGATACCCTCTTGAGGGTTGAATGAGTGTTGAAGCCGACGACCATCTCCCAGTTATGATTGAGGATATTTTCAACGATCGTTTCTTCCCTGCTCTTTGCTAGACCTTCATACCTTTGCTCACCCCAGAGGCGTCTGTCCTGCCCGGTGTGTGCTCAAGTGCCATGATTCAGAGGTCCCTTCAGCCCGAAGGAGAGACATGGGCTCATAGGACCTGTCGATCCCGGACCCCCGACCCGGTATCAGGATCCTTCTCTCGCGAGAGGCCATCCCAGGACACGCCTGCAATCGTTATGTGTCCCAGGACCCGCAGGAATCAGCCTGTAGCCCCACTCCGGCTCCATGTGATTTCTTGTCCTTCGTTTTGTCCTGATCTGACAATTTGGGGTGGTAGGATTGGGGCAAACTCGAAGGAGGTGCACCATGGAACCGATCACGACCTTTCTTGAAAGTATCAAGCTGGGCCGCCAACAGAGCCACGAGAACCTCACCCTTTTCCCCCTCCTGGCCCCGGAAGCCGGGTCCCCGGACTACCTGACCCTGGAGGAGGCCCTGAAAGAGGGGATGGTGGTCATCACCGAGG
>CAZOXN010000457.1:0-3153 GCA_964583655.1 uncultured Desulfarculaceae bacterium
CCGACCGAGGGAAGGGGCAAGCATCCCCCGGAGGCCAAATCCTTTGGAGAATCAAGCGCCGAAGAGTTGAAGCGAAGAGAAATGCCACCACCCCCCGTGACCAATTGCGTTTTATTTCATGGTGTCTCGAGGTCATGTGCCCTTTTCTGTACAAGGGAACTTTTTCGCTGCTGGGGACTTAAAACGGACGACGGGCGACTGGCAACGGGCCTTTCGGATGAAGCGAAAGGCCCTCAGGAGATATCAACTCTCCTGGCCGCCCTCTCCCTTTGGATCTCCTTCAACTTTCCCCAGAGCTCCTCCACCTGTCTTCGGGTCTCCTCCAGGGAGCCGTCGTTGCGGATCACGAAGTCCGCATACCCCAGCTTCTCCTCTATGGGGAGCTGCGATTTGAGCATGGCCATGGCCTGATCTCGGGTGATCCTATCCCTTTCCATGAGGCGCTGGATCTGCATCTCCTCCGGGATGTAGACGACCAGGAGCTTGTGGCACTGGTATTGCAAGCTGAGCTCGATCATCAAGGGGACGACCATCTGGATGATGGCATCGGGGTCCTGTTCGGCGAACGAGTTGACCTGGCGCAGCACCTCCTCCCCCATGCGAGGGTGGATGAAGCCCTCCAGCTTCTTTCGTTTCTCCATATCCCGGAAAACGATTTCCGAGACCTTCTTACGGTCCAGGGTGCCGTCCTCCCGCAGGACCTGGGTCCCGAAATACCCCACGATGTCCCGAAGGGCGGGCTGCCCGGGCTCCACCACCTTGCGGGCTATGAGGTCGAAGTCCACGATGGGCGCCCCGAGCTCAGCGAGCATATTGGCCACGGTGGTCTTCCCGCTCGCGATTCCCCCGGTGACGCCCAGGAGAAGACGGTTGTCCCTCCCGCGGAGGGCCTCGAGCTCCTCGATCCCGCCGTAGGCCAAGGGGAAGGCGCGGGAGACGTCCTGCTCGGCTCCAGCATAGCTTATGGGGTATCTGATGCCGCGGCGATAGAGGGCCTCGAGACCCCTGAGGGCCTTTTCCATCATGGAGGCGGGTATGCCCATCACCAGGTCCTCGTCCTGGGCGTGTCCGTACCGGCGCTCCCCGTAACACGGGATGGTCAAGGAGGGCTTGCCCGTGAGATAGCACCGGGCGATGGCATCCGAGCAGGAGGATTCCCCGACACAGAAGAACTGCATCACCTCATAATCCTCGAACTGGAGGGCGTTGATCAGGAGGATCATCTGGGCCGGATTGGCGTAGATGAGCACGATGTCCGGCTCGAAGGGGTTGTAGACCAGAGGCGCCATAGCCACGGCCTCGTGTCTCCCCAAAGGGAGCCGAGGGATGGATGCCTCGTACCTGCGCCCGTCCTCCTTGGTCTTGACCCACACGATGCTGCGAAACGTCCCGTCTTTGTAAAGCTCAGGGGTGTCGGTCAGCCCTATGATGGAAGGGCACATGGGGGAGAGGAAATCATCCAGATCGGCCCCCACGGTCCAGTCGAAGTTGCGCACCAGCGTGATCATCTGGCACAGGGTGGTCTTGTGCCCCAGCCTTCGCATGAAGGGGATTCGGTCGAGTTCCTCTTTCTTTTCCAGTAGCTTGAATGCAACCGGAAAGGACTTGAGCCTCAGCAAGAGCTCCATCCGCCGGATGATCTTCTCCCAGTCGCGCTTTGTGTCCATGAGTTCGCCCTCTTTTCGCCAGATTCCTTTCCGCCCCTCAGTCACGACGTCCCGTTATCTAGCCCAAGGCTTCTAGCATTGCTCCCACGCCCAGGACCAACCGGCACTCCTCAGAAGGCCGACTCCACCTTCCACTGCTTCCACACCTTCCCCACGAGTTCCGGGCCTGGTTTCAAGGTCGGCTTTCCAGGACGCCACCCGGAGGGCGCTGCCTCGGCCCCATTTGTCCTGCGGACCAATTGAAAGGCCTGAAGCTGTCGGATGAGCTCATCCACGTTGCGCCCTACAGGAGGGGTGAGGATCTCGATGGCCTGGATCACCCCGTCAGGATCGATGATGAAACGACCCCTTGTGTTCACCCCAGCCAGCTCATCGTAGCACCCATAGACTTGGCCGATCTTGCCGGCCGAGTCAGCCACCATGGCGAAAGGGAAGCCCCCTTTGACCATCTTGGAGAGCTCCTCCTCCTGCCAGATCTTGTGCACGAACTGGCTGTCCACGCTCACTGCCATTACCACGGCACCGAGTCCTTCCAACTCCTTGGCCTTGACGGCAACTGCCGCCAACTCCGTGGGTCAAACGAAGGTGAAATCGCCGGGATAGAAGCAGAGCACTACCCACTTGCCCAGATGGTCAGAGAGCTTTACCCTGCCGAACTTGCCCCCTACAAAGGCGGGCGCCTCAAAATCCGGGGCCTTGCTGCCTATCTTGGCTGTTATCATCACCGCCTCCTCCCTTTTCGCTGGTGGACCCTCTTGGCCTCTTGCGGGCTCGCCGACCGTGGCCCCTGTGGGCCTGCCGCAGCCTACCTTTTCTTCGTCCGTTCCCATGGGTCATCTCCTTTTCTGGACCTTCCTCCTGAAAGAGACAGGGCTATTTCTTGCCCGGCCTCTCGACCCTCCTCTGCAAGAGGGTGGCTGCCACGAGCATGGGGTCCAGCACGCTGCTGAAGGGGGGGGCGTAGGCAAGGTCCAGTTGGGCCACCTCCTCCAGGGACATCCTGTTGTAAAGGGCCACGGCCAGGGCGTTGACCTTGCGGGCCTCGCCGTCCGTCCCCACCAGGGTGCCTCCCAGAATCCTCCCCGTGTGTGCATCGGCGACCAGTTTCAAGACAGAGGGCTTTGCCCCGGGGTAGATACCCACCCGGGAGGTGGTCTCCACCACCTGGGAGATGGTCCTGAAGCCCAGTCTTTGCGCCACTGCCTCGCTCACCCCCGCCATGCCGATCTCCAGGTCGAAGACCTTGACGCAGGAAGCGCCGACTACGCCCTCGAATCTTGCGTCACCCCCGACAGCGTTCTCACCTGCCACTCGCCCCTCTTTGTTGGCCGTATCACCGAGGGGCGCCAGGACCGGCCTCTGGAGGACCCTGTGGTACTTCTCGCAACAATCCCCGGCCGCCAAGACACAAGGGTCGCTAGTCCGCATACCTCGATCCACTGCTATGCCGCCGGTCTCCCCGATTTGGATCCCAGCCTCCCGGGCC
>CAZOXN010000458.1:0-3148 GCA_964583655.1 uncultured Desulfarculaceae bacterium
GGTCCAAATCCTGGAAAATCGAAGCGCCTCCGCCAAGCTGCTCCGAGAAACGCCGCCACCCTGTGATCACTTACGGCCGATCATGAGGGCTACCTGATGTAATATAACGAGACTTGGCCGGGCTGCGGCCCTAAGGAGCAGGGGATGATCGTAGGGGTCTTGAAGGAGATAAAGGTGGAGGAGAACCGAGTCTCCATGACGCCAGCCGGTGTGGAGGTCATGAGGCAGCACGGCCACACGGTCCTGGTGGAGAAGAACGCCGGCTTGGGGAGCGGGTTCGAGGACGACTCTTACCTCAGGGCGGGCGGGGAGATCGTGGAGACACCCGAGGAGGTCTTTTGCCGATCGGAGATGGTGATGCATGTGAAAGAACCTCTCCCCTCCGAATACGGGCTCATTCGGGAGGGCCAGGTCGTCTTCACTTATCTGCACTTGGCCGCTGCAGAGGAATTGACCCGTGCACTGATGAGGACCAAGTGCGTTGCCATAGCGTACGAGACCATCCAGACGGAGGACGGCTCTCTTCCGCTTTTGACCCCCATGAGCGAGGTGGCCGGCCGCATGGCGATCCAGCAGGGGGCCAAGTACCTGGAGATGGCCCAGGGCGGAGACGGCGTTCTCCTGGGCGGTGTCCCAGGGGTGGACCCTGGTATGGTGCTCATCATAGGCGGAGGGGTAGTGGGGACCAATGCTGCCAAGATGGCCTGCGGCCTGGGGGCCAAGGTCTATGTGCTGGATACCGATCTCGACCGCCTGAGATACCTCAGCGACATCATGCCCAAGAACTGCTTCCTCCTCATGTCCAGTCCCGCGACCATCAGGGAATTGATCACCAGGGCGGACGTGGTAGTGGGCGCGGTGCTCATACCGGGTGCCAGGGCCCCTAAGCTGGTCACTCGCGATATGCTCAAGACCATGAAGAAGGGGGCGGTGATGGTGGACGTGGCCATAGACCAGGGCGGATGTTTCGAGACCTCGAGGCCAACTACCCACGCGGATCCTATCTATCTGGTAGAGGGGATCGTGCATTACTGCGTGGCCAACATGCCCGGGGCGGTCCCCAAGACGTCCACAGTCGCCCTGACCAATGCCACCTTGCCGTACGCCTTGGAGATAGCGGACAAGGGATGGAGGAGGGCCATGAAGGAGAACCGTGCCGTTGAGGCAGGGGCCAACATCATCGAGGGGAAGATAACGCACAAGGCGGTGGCAGAGGCCTTTGGGCTGGATTGGGTCCCGGTGGAAGGGCTCTTGGGTGCCTAGGCCGCCGGGTCGCCAAGAGGTTTCCCGGGCCACCAGAGGCGGAGTGACGGGATGATAGTGGGGATACTCAAGGAGGTCAAGGAGGGGGAGCACCGGGTCTCCATGACACCGGCTGGCGTTGAGGTCTTGAGGCTGAGGGGGCACGGGGTCCTGTTCCAAAGCGGTGCAGGGGAGGCCAGCGGGTTCGACGACGAGATGTATGCCGCGGCCGGGGCAGAGGTCCTGGCCTCGCCGAAGGAGATCTTCCTCAAGGCACAGATGATCCTCAGGGTGAGGGAGCCCGAGGCTGAGGAATACGACCTCATCCAGGAGGATCAGATATGGTTCTCCTTTCTGCACCTGGCCGCATCCCTGGAGAGGACCCAGGCCCTCATCAGGAGGCGCTCCATCAACATAGCTTACGAGACCGTGCAGAAGGCCAACGGGTCTTTGCCCCTCTTGACCCCCATGAGCGAGGTGGCCGGCCGCATGGCCATACAGGAAGGGGCCAAGTACCTGGAGATGGCCCAGGGCGGAGACGGCGTTCTCCTGGGCGGTGTCCCAGGGGTGGACCCTGGTATGGTGCTCATCATAGGGGGAGGGGTCGTGGGGATGAACGCGGCCAAGACCGCCTGCGGCCTCGGTGCCAGGGTCTATGTCCTGGACACCGACCTGGGCCGCCTGCGGTACCTGGGTGATGTCATGCCAAGCAACTGCTTCGTCCTTGCGTCCAACCCCATGATCATTCGTGACCTGATCACGCGTGCAGATGTGGTGGTGGGCGCGGTGCTGGTCCCTGGCGGCAGGACGCCGGTTGTGGTCACGCACGAGATGCTCCACACCATGAAAAGGGGGGCAGTGCTCATCGACGTCTCCATCGACCAGGGGGGGTGTTTCGAGACATCCAAAGAGACGACCCACGCCAGGCCTACCTACACCGTGGAGGGAGTCGTGCACTATGCGGTGAGCAACATGCCAGGGGCCCTCCCCAGGACCTCGACCTTGGCCCTGACCAATGCGACCCTTTCCTATGTCATGGAGATCGCAGACAAGGGGTGGCGAAGGGCCATGAGGGAGAACACCGAGATCAGATCCGGGGCCAACGTGGTCAGGGGGAGAGTCACGTGCACGGGGGTAACCCAGGCCCTTGGGTTGGACTGCACCCCAGTTGATGAACTCCTAAGATGACCCCCTAGCGGCCAAGAATGTCCATTTGACCGGCCTGTGGGTTCGTTGTAAAGTCCCCGGAATTCATCGAGGCGCCCGTGGGTAGGCGCGGGCCTCTATCCGCCTGCATGACCGAACCGTGGGGCCGTGAGAACGGAGGTCCATCCATGAGGTTCTATCCCATGGCCATCGCCGGTATCCTTGTGGGAATACTGGCGTCTTCCTGCGGCACACAGGTGCAGCACATGTACTACAAAGGCGACCACGCCGGGATCGTAGGCGAGATGGCAAGAAAGGGTCCCCTGACCAACATGAGCGGGATCGATCTCTTCTACCTCTGCCCGTCGCTCCTCTCCCAAAGGAAATACAGCGACTTTTTCGCCTGCTGTGACGAGCTGGAGAAGAAGCAGCGCACAGAAGTGACGAACCTGGGGCAGTTCTTTGCGCCGAAACACTTCAAGGCACAGGCCTACACCTTGCGGGCCAAGGCCTATCTGGAGACGGGCAATTATGGGCTCTCCATCGAGTATGGCGAGAAATGCCTGGCCATGTTCAGGGAGGAGAGCGTCTTGGGAAGGTTCGCGGGGATGGACCACTTTGGTGTCGAGGCCATAGGCGCCCTCGGGGTTGCTTATGCCTTCAGCGACCAGAGGGCAAAGGCGCAGTAATTGTAATTGGTCACGGGGGTGGTGGCATTTCTCTCCGCTTCAAGTCTTCGGCGCTTGATTTTCCAAAGGAT
>CAZOXN010000459.1:0-1543 GCA_964583655.1 uncultured Desulfarculaceae bacterium
TGACCTCGTCTTTGGGATTGTCGAACGCAGGAACGTTGTGGACGCTGTGGCAGGCATCTATGCAGTCCCTGCAGTCATCAGGGCACTTCTTCCTCAAGTCCACCACCATGGCCCACCTCTTGGCCGTGAGGGCCCTGGAAGGCAACGAGACCTTCTGCGGCTCCTCTGCGGCCAAGGCCTGAGAAATCGGCCTGGCCCCTGCCCCCAGGATCGACAGACCAGCAATCTTCAAGAAGCTCCTTCTGCTTCCCTCCATCACCTGCCCTCCTTGGGCTCTATATGACAATTCCAGCAGTTGGGCGCAACCGCGACGTAGTTGTGGCACTGATCGCAGAACTTGGTCTTGCTGGAGTGGCAGCTCATGCACGTGTTCTGGAGGCTCATGTCGTACCTTTTCCCGCTGGCCCCCACGTAGACCCGTTTGCCGTTACGGACCACCTCGGTCCTCCAGAGGTCCACGAGCTCCATGTGCTTGGCCCTCATGAATCCCTTGGGCTCTATGCACTCCTTCTCTGTGGCCGGCAGTTGTAGCTCCGGCGGGGTAGCGGCCTTGCCCAGATTGAACCACACAGGAAAACTGACAAGGATGAGGAAGATGACGAGCCCGACCAAGATCTTTCCAGCGTTATACATCCCCTGTGCCCTCCGTCTTCTTCAACAGCGGTTCTCCCCTGAGGTCTACCTCCCTTTCCTTTTCCCCCTTCATCACCAGGGCATTGGCCACGAGATCGTGGACACCTGTGATCTCCACCTCAGGGACCCAGTACTGCATCAAGGAATGGAGGGTTGCACGGTCGATGGCGCACATGCATGCAAGCCTGTTCACTCCATGTCTCTCCCTGACGTGCATCACGGCGTTGGCCCTGGGGAAGCCGCCCCGCATCCTGGCCTCCATGTTCTCGTCCGTGCCGAGGCCGGCACCCCCTCCGCAGCAGAAGGTCTGTTCCCGGATGGTGTTCTCAGGCATCTCATAGAAGTGATTGCACACGTGCTTGATGATGTACCTGGGCTCCTCGAAGAGGCCCATGGCCCTGGCGGGGTTGCATGAGTCGTGATATGTCACCCTGAGGTGATCGTTCCTGCTGGGGGCCAACTTCAGCTTCCCGTTTCGAATCAGGTCCGCTGTGAACTCAGCGATGTGGACCATCTTGGTAGATTTGGCGTTTTCGAACTTGGTCCCGGTGATGGGAGAGACCGGTTCCTCCAAGAAATCGGCGGGCCCGTTCATGGTGTCCATGTATTGGTTTATGACACGCCACATGTGCCCGCACTCCCCACCCAGGATCCACTTCACGCCAAGTCTCTTGGCCTCGGCGTACATCTTGGCGTTGAGACGCTTGATCAGCTCATGGGAGACGAAGAGCCCGAAGTTGCCCCCCTCCGAGGCGTAGGTGCTCCAGGTGTAGTCCAGCCCTATCTCATGGAAGAGCATCATGTAGCCCATGAGGGTGTACGTTCCGGGGTCGGCGAATACGTCACCCGATGGGGTGACGAAGAGGATCTCCGCGCCCTTCCTGTTGAAGGTCGGCTCCAGCCGGATCCC
>CAZOXN010000459.1:1643-3141 GCA_964583655.1 uncultured Desulfarculaceae bacterium
ATCTTGCCGGCGGCGGTGAAATATCTCCTGTACACCGAACGGATGAGCTCGGCCCTCAGGACCGGCATGTTCTTAGGGTCCCCGGAGCCGATGAAGAAATGGCACTTGTCCGCACACGCCCCGCAGCGCACACAGATATCCATGAACAACTTGAAGGAACGGAACCTGTCCAGCCGCTCCTTGAACCCCTTGAGGATGATCTCCTTCCAGTCCGGCGGTAGCTTCCAGTCCTGGTCCGAGGGCTGCCATTGTCTTGGGTTTGGGAGGTCCAGGTATCTCAGGTTCTTTGGCAACGCGCTATGGCACCAATTGCCAGGCCTGAAGGCCACTGGAGTCTTCATCCACCCCGTCTTGGGAGGGGTGTAGTCGACCTGCATGAGTTCTTCCGGCTTGGGAACGCTCTCTGACATCTTCACTCCTTCTCCACCGGCAATCCAGCCTGTTTCATCTTGTCCCTGAACTCGTCCTCATATTCCTCGTACGTGTGCACCTTGACCGGGTAGTTCCACGCATTGACATGCCTGACCGCCCGATTGTCGTTGGCGAGATTCCTCGTGGGGCTCAGGAAGACCCCGCCCAGGTGCATCAGCTTGCTGAACGGGAAGTAGGCTATCAGGACGCACACTAGAAACAGGTGAACGAAGAACCAAAGCCCGATCCCATCCGGCACAACAGGATGAAAGGTGAACAGCCCCAGGGCGAGCGTCTTCACCGAGAGGAGATCCACCTTGTAGATGTGTCTCGTCAGGAGGCCTGTGGCCGCGATACCCAGGATGAGAAAAAGCGGGAAGTAGTCTGCAGGCAGGGATATGTACCTGACCTGCGGGATGACCACCCTCCTCAAGAAGAGGTAGGTGACCGCTGTCACGAGGGCGAAATCCGTCAGATACACCGTGGGGACGGCTATGGCGAAGATCCCGTCCAGCTCCTCTATCCACGAGACGAAGAACGGGACTGGTTCCGCGAAAAACCTCAGGTGCCTGACGAGTATGGTCAGAAAGGACCAGTGGAACGCCAACCCCGCCAGCCACAGCCACTTGGCGCTTCCGTAGACGATCTTCTGACCTTTCAGCTCGCTCTTCGTGTTCCGGAAGAGGCTCCTGAATATCAGGATCTCCAGGGCCATCCTGGCCACGACCCCTAGCCCATCGGACGGGTTCTCGATGCGGTTGGCCTTGATCCAAGGCAAAGACTTGTGTTGGCCGCAGCTGGTTGGGATGCGAAAGGGGACAGGGGATGTACCCCACCTCACCACGCGATAGATGAAGCCTATCACGAATATCGCCACGGCCGCATACGGTAGGACAACCCCGAACACATAATGGAAGTTGGCCGCCCCCACTCCTACGAGGGCG
This sequence comes from uncultured Desulfarculaceae bacterium, assembly GCA_964583655.1. Classification (GTDB taxonomy): domain Bacteria; phylum Desulfobacterota; class Desulfocorpusculales; order Desulfocorpusculum; family Desulfocorpusculum; genus CAZOXN01. The sequence continues at coordinate 2,999 of CAZOXN010000459.1, forward strand.
ACCAAGGCGAGGATGATGACTGCAAAGAGGGATAACCCGACACCCATTTAACGTCACCTCGCTTCGAATTCGGCGGCCAGGACTCAGGAGTCAAAGGACCGTCCTTCTCGGGCCTCTCCTCAACTTCTTCGTCCACCCTGCCC
>CAZOXN010000460.1:0-3139 GCA_964583655.1 uncultured Desulfarculaceae bacterium
GAGTATTGCTTTTCCTTGATCGTGAGCACAGACCAGTCGGGCCGGAGGAGAGAGAGGCGTTCTCCCTGCTGGGAAGGGAGTTGGCTTGGGTGATGACAGGCGCTGGCTTCCAGAAGACATCTCAGGCAAGGGAAAGGGAATTGGCTGCCCTGAGCGAGATCAGCAGGGCCGCTGGGAGCACCTTGGAGCTGGGGCCGCTGACGGACATGATCCTCAGGACCGCTGTGCAGGTGATGGACGCAAAAGGGGGAGTCCTGAGGGTACTGGATGAGGAAAGGGATTTCTACCGGTTGACCTCTTCTTACGGCAAGGGGCTGACGCATCACATGGAATTCAGACCAGGGGCGGACAGCTAGTGCGTCGTGGTCCGCTCAGGTGCCCCTTACCTCATGAGGGACAGCAAGAACGACTTGGTCTGCCGGGAGGAGATGAGGTACGGGATCTCCTCGTGCGTGTGTGTCCCATTGGAGCACGAGGGGAGGACCGTGGGGGTCCTGAGCGTTTACGACAAAGAGACCTCGAGCCCTGGTGGGGAAGCTGGGTTCGGCGAGGGCGACACTGAACTCCTTCAGACCATGGCTGGGTTCATAGCGAGCGCCCTGGTGAGGTCCATGCATCACCGAAGGATCCAGGAACTGGTGGCGGAGAAGGAGGCCATGGTGCACGAACTCTCCATCCTCCATGCCACCAGTGCCGCCATGATGAAGACCGTCGAGATAGACCTGGTCTTGAGGGTCATCCTCATGGGTGTCACCATGGGGGACGGGCTCGGCTTCAATAGGGCCATGCTCTTCCTCGTCAATCAGGGAGACGGGGTGCTGGAGGGTCGGGTCGGCGCAGGACCGGGGAGTGCAGATGAGGCAGGACGTGTATGGTCCGAGATCCAGAAATACCGATGGAGTCTCTCCGAGTGGCTGGACTGGGCCCTGGAGCAGGACAGGTGGGCCGGTGAGGAGGGCGTGATCAACCGAGTGGCCCGAGGGATCCGGGTCTCCTTGGACGATGAACGTTGCGTCCTGATTCGATGTTTGAGGGAGAAAAGGGCGTTCTCCGTGCCTCCTGGCCATGGGCTGTATGGGAGGGAGATGTTGGGTCCCCTGGAAGTTGGTGGCGAGTTCGCCTGTGCCCCGATCCTGGCCAGGGGGGAGCCCCTGGGGGTGATCCTGGTGGACAACATCTACTCCGCGCGCCCCATCGGTGAGAGGGACCTCAGGTTTCTGACCGCCTTCGCCTCCCAGGCAGGCCTGGCCATCCAGAACGCCTTGTTGTACGAGGGTCTGAGAAAGGCCCACAAGGAGCTGCAGGCCGTTCAGCAGAGGCTCATCCAGTCCGAGCGCTTGGCCGCCCTGGGGGAATTCTCAGCCAGCGTGGCCCACGAGATCCGAAACCCCTTGGTCTCCATAGGGGGGTACGCCAGGCTGCTTCAGAAGAAGCACCGAGATGTATACTCGCAGATCATCTACCAGGAGGTCGGGAGACTGGAGAATATCCTCAACCGGGTCCTGGCCTTTTCCAAGGCCACCCCTGCGGAGTGGAAGGAAGAGGATCTCAACCTCATCGTGGAGGAGAGCCTGCAGGCCGCCATCGGTGGAACGGACCAGAGGCGGTTGGAGATTCGAAGGGAATGGACCAGGTCGCTCCCGCCCGTTCAATGCGACAAGGGGCAACTGAAGCAGGTGTTCTTGAACCTGGTCCAGAATGCACTGGAGGCCATGGAGGGGCGTGGAATCCTGACGGTCAAGACCTACCTGTCTTCCGAGGAGGACGGCTTGTGGGCAGTGGCTGAGGTAATCGACACGGGCGAGGGTATTCCGGGCGATCTCATCCACAACATCTTCAATCCGTTTTTCACCACAAAAGAAAAGGGCACGGGCCTGGGCCTCGCCATCACTCGGCGCATCGTGGAGGCCCACGGCGGGAGGATCGAGCTGGTGAACCGCCCTGGAGAGGGGAGCATCTTCAAGGTGAAACTCCCGGTCGCCATGTAGGCAGGCCAAGATCAGTCCTCAGGCGAAACCGGTATGGGTGACGCAGAGGCGCGTTGGTGGCGTTTGAGCCTGATCATCCCGGATTGGGTGCAGGATCTCCTCGTCCTCTTTCTGGTGGAACAAGGTACCAACGGTGTGGAGGTCCAGGAACGCGGGGGCACCTGCACACTGGTCGCATATCTCTCCCGTGAAGATCTTGCGGCATCGCTCCTTTCATCTCTGAGGGGCTACTTGGAAGGCATCGGGAGGGTGAACGGAGTGACGGTCGAATGGGGATGGGACTTGCAGGAGGTCCTGGGAGAAGATTGGAGGGATGCGTGGAAGGCCAACTTCCGCGGCGTGAGAGTGAGTCCTCGTCTGGCGGTGAGGCCATCCTGGGACAAGGAGATCGGCTTGGATGGGGCTGTCGTCATCGAGATAGATCCAGGCCAGGCCTTTGGGACAGGCCTGCATGAAACCACCCGCATGTGCCTGCAGTGGATAGACGATATACTGGGGGAGAACAGGGCCTCCTCCTGCAGCCAGAGGCCCTGTCGGGGCCTCGATGTGGGCACCGGCACCGGGATCCTGGCCATCGCCATGGCGAGGCTCGGGATGCCGGAGGTCTGGGCCTTGGACACGGATCCAGCGGCCGTGGAAGTAGCCAGGGACAATGTCCTGATCAACGGCGTGGGGGACAAGGTCAAGGTCATGGAGGGTTCCCTGGAGGTGCTGGGAGGGGAAGGCTTTTCGCTGGCAGTGGCCAATCTCACAGGATCCGAGCTGGCGAGGATGGCCCCGGGATGGTCCCAGTGCGTGGAACCATCGGGGTTCCTCATTGCATCCGGGCTCCTGCGGGAGGAGAAGGGGACTCTCCTTGAGCTTTACGAGGACTCGGGGTTCGACCCTGTGGGGGAGCGGGAAGAGGGTGACTGGTGCGCCATGCTCCTGAGGCGGAGGGGATGAGGAGGCATAGGGTCTGGACCGACGGGCCGTTGGAGGCAGGCGCCTTGGTCGAGCTCCGCAATGGAGAGGTGCGGCGCATAAGGAAGGTCTTGCGGCTCAGGACCGGAGACCTCGTCACTGTGGTGCTGGCGGGTGGGGTGGTGGGGGTGGCTGAGGTCGTCGAGAGCGCACCCGAGAGGGTGTGTCTCAGGGTCACGAGGGTCTGG
>CAZOXN010000461.1:0-3129 GCA_964583655.1 uncultured Desulfarculaceae bacterium
GGGCATACTCGTGGACGGTTATGGCCAATAGTATGGCGGGGAGCTTGTAGATGAGGTCCAGCGCATTCATTTGTGCCCCTCAGCCTCTCCCATGAACACCCCCATGCGTCTGTATCGCTCGTAGCGCAAGGCGAAGAGCTCCTCCCAGGCCACTGACGAGAGCTCCAGTAGATGTCGATGACTGGCCTCCCCCACGGCCCTGACCGCTGCCTCGTGATCCCGATGGGCCCCCCCGACGGGTTCCGCCACGATCTCGTCGATGAGTCCCATCCTCAAGGCGTCTTCCGCGGTGAGCTTAAGGGCCTCAGCGGCCATGTCCTTCTTGCCCTCGTCCCTCCAGAGGATGGCTGCACACCCCTCCGGCGAGATGACCGAATAGACCGCGTGCTCCATCATCAGGACCCTGTCCGCCATGCCCAGGGCCAGGGCCCCACCGCTTCCCCCCTCACCGATGACCACCGCAACCGAGGCCGTCTTGAGCATGGCCCATCTCATGAGGTTCTCGGAGATGGCCACTGCCTGTCCCCTGGCCTCGGCCTCCACCCCTGGATACGCCCCTGGCGTATCCACCAAGGCGAGCAGCGGCCTCCTGAAGCGCTCGGCCAGGGCCATGAGACGCAGCGCCTTGCGATTCCCCTCTGGATGGGGCATGCCGAAGTTCCTCTGGGCCCTCTGCTGGAGGGTCCTGCCCTTCTCGTGGCCCACCACCACCAGGGGCATGCCCCGCAGACGGCCAAGCCCCCCCACCACTGCCGGGTCGTCGTGTCCCATCCGGTCCCCGTGAAGCTCCAGGAATTCCTCCAGCATGCCCTCCAGGTAATCCATTGTGTGGGGACGGTCCAGGTGACGGGCGAGCTGCACCTTCTCCCACCTGGTCAGCTTCTTGAAGACCCGCTCCCTGAGCTCCTGGAGCCTGCGCTCCGCCTTTTGGAGATCCTTGGCAGGGCACCGGCCTGCCTCGAAGGAGAGGCGCATCTCTTCCACCTTCTTCTCCAACTCCACGATGGGCCTCTCGAAATCCAGCACTGCCAACGCTCGTACCCCTCAGGTCTCCTCGAGACTCGAAACGCCGATGAATCACCGACGATCCATGATGCACGATCCATCAGACGAAGCGAGATTCTCGACCTCTGCCTGAGGTCTCCCCCCTCGGCTTTGCATCCTGCATCATGCATCCTGCATCATGCATCCTGTATCCCGGATCCTTCTCACACCCCTTGCAGGAGAGCCCTTCCCCCAAGGGCGCCTTGGAGCTCCCGCCTGAACTCCTCTGAAGGTGTCACCCGAAGCGATTCGCTGGGGGCCACCACCGCCACCTGCCCCCCTTCCAGGACGATGTGGAGCCTCATGTCCCTGGGACCTGGGTGACGTCGGAGGACCTCCTTTAAGCGCAATAGGTCCCCATCCTCCAAGGAGTCGCTCCTCAAGACCACCAGGAACGGAGGGGCTCGCAGCGACTCCACCTCTTGGAGACTGAGGATCTCCGAGGCGATGACCTTGGATTGATCCTCGCCATGCTCCACGGTCCCCCGCACACACAGGGGGCGGTCTTCCTGGATTATGGGGAGGCCCTTCCTGAATGCCTCCGGGAAGCAGACGACCTCCACCGACCCGTTGAGGTCCTCCAGGGTGAGGAAACCCATCCTCTCCCCCTTGCGGGTGGTGACCGCCCTAAACGACCGCTTCACCCCAGCCATGCGCACCTCGGACCGGTCCTGGAGGCGGGCCAAGCTCTCGGTGTTGGCGTTGACCCAGGAAGAGACACGCCCCAGTATGCTCTCCAACGGATGGCCCGTCACGTAGAATCCCAAGGTCTCCTTCTCGTAATCCAGCCGCTGGATCTCTCCCCATTCAGGCACGCTGGGGAGCGATGCTGCGGGGCCCCCTTCCCCCCCCCGCGCCACCTGGAACATGCTCATCTGGCCCATGGATCTCTCCCTGCGCCGCTTCTGAGCCTCTTCCATGGCCCTGTCCAAGGCGGCCGCGTATTGTGCCCTGTGACCGCCGAAGGAGTCGAACGCACCGCACTTGATCAGGCTCTCCAACACCCTCCTGTTCACCCGCTGCAAGTCCACCCGCTCGCAGAAATCGTTCAAGGACCGAAACGCCCCCTCCCGCCTGGCCTCCAGGATGGCGTCTATGGCCTTCTTCCCGACGTTCTTGACCCCTCCCAACCCGAAGCGGATCCTCCCCTCGACCACCGAGAAGTCCCACTCGCTCTCGTTGACATCGGGCGGGAGCACCTCTATGCCACGGGCCCTGCATGTCCCGATGTACCTTATGATCTTGTCAGTATTGTCCTTCTCGCTGGTCAGCAAGGCGGCCATGAACTCCACAGGATAATGGGCCTTGAGATAGGCCGTCTGGTAGGCGATCAAGGCGTATGCCGCGCTGTGGGACTTGTTGAAGCCATACTGGCCGAACTTGGATATCAGGTCGAAGATCCTCTCCGCCGCCTCCTTGGGGATTCGGTTCTTGCGCGCCCCCTCCAGAAAGAACTGCCTCTGCTCGTCCATGACTCGAGCGATCTTCTTTCCCATGGCCTTGCGCAGGACATCGGCCTCTCCCATGGTGTAGCCGGCCAGCCTCGCGGCTATCTCCATCACCTGTTCCTGGTAAACTATGACGCCGTAAGTCTCCTTCAGGATCGGTTCCAGTTCAGGCACCTCGTACTGGATGGGCACCCTCCCCTGCTTGCGATCTATGAATTCGTCGATCATCTTGCTGCCCAGAGGCCCCGGCCGATACAAGGCGACCAGGGCGATGAGGTCCTCGAAGCTGCTGGGCCTCATCCGCGTCAGGAGATCCTTCATGCCCTGGCTTTCCAACTGGAAGACACCGTCAGTGTCCGCTGAGCCCAGCAGGGCGTAGGTCCCCTCGTCGTCCAGGGGTATCTGGCGGATCTCCAGCCAGTCCCCCTTTTTCTGGACGAGCTGGATGATGTCGTGGATCATGGTGAGGGTCCGAAGCCCCAGGAAGTCGAACTTGACGAGACCTATGTCCTCTACGGACTTCATGTCGTACTGGGTGACCACCTCGCCCTTCTGGCTTCGGTAGAGAGGGAGGTGCTCCACGATGGGCCGATCGGAGATCACGACCCCAGCGGCATGGGTCGATGCGTGGCGCACC
>CAZOXN010000462.1:0-3126 GCA_964583655.1 uncultured Desulfarculaceae bacterium
AACTCGTTTCCCCAGGCCCACCATCGCCCGTCGACCCCTCGTCCAGCCTTTTCCCACTGTGCCTCTGTGGGCAAGCTCTTTCCCGCCCACTTGGCGTAGCGACGGGCGTCATTCCAGCCTACCCCTACGACGGGCTGCATGGGTTGAGACCATAGCGGGTCTTTCCAGAGCCACGGTTGGCGGTGGCCGGTCTCCTCGACGAACCTGCGATACTGGTAGTTGGTCACGGGGTAGCGATCCACGAAGAACGAATCGACGTAGAGAGTCCTGGCTGGGATCTCCGTGAGGAAGACGGGTATAGGCCTTTGGTCCAGGAGAAACACCTGCTGAAGCTCCTCCTGGGTGATGCCCATGGTGAAGGGGCCTTCAGGGACCAGGACCATCTCTGCGTTGTCAAAAGGGGAGACTATGGTCTCCGGGAGAGGGCCAGTGCCGATTTCCTGAAGCAGATCCCATCGGCTCTCCGAGGCCATGCGCGACTCCTTGGCGGTCGAGCCCATTATAGCCACGAGGGGCAAGAAGGGTCAATGCACCAAGGGTGAGTCGATGTCTCGGGGTGTCGGCGATGGGGACGGAGCTTACTTGAGAGCCTCTCTGGCATCGCTGCCGCGGCACGAAATCCGTCGCAAATGGACATGGCATTGGCATCACAAGATCCATCATCCTTCTTCAGCGCGCTTCAAGGCCCTGTTGGCGAGCTGGGCGGTGTAATCGGTCCACCTCCTCCTCTCCCCAGGAGGGAGTCGCCTCATCTCGAAGCGGCACGTCTTCGCCCCCTTGGGAATGATCTGGGTGAACCAGGCATCAGCGGCGATGCCGGTCTTCTCCTGAAAGGCGTCCAGGAGCCCCTGAACTATGTATCTCTGGACGCGGCAGTCGAAGGGCCTGTAATGGTCCTGGTGTGGACACCAGAGTATGTCGCACACGCACATGTCATCGCTCAGGATCTGCGGGACCTCTGGCGAGGCCCATATCTCCTCGTTCATGTACGTTGTGAGGGCCGATATGGCCTCGATCTCCCTGGTCCCTGGGGCCATCTCGAAATCGCGGAGCACCTCCCTGCCGATCTCCCGGCCCAGCTCCACCAGTACCTGGGCCATGACCCCTTGGCCCTGAGCCCCGAAATGCCTCTCGGCCGCCTCCGTCATCCGAAGGACCGCCAGGGCCATCATCTGGCCCCACTTGAAGAGCCGAGCTGGGTCGTAGTCCTCCCTGCTCAAGGCCTCCTGCCTGAGCCTCCGGGTCGATTCCTCGAAATGCCGGCTCAACGTGACCCCGCCTCTTCGCCACTTGCCATCGGTCATATCCGCCACCTCCTGAAGGTTCTTCCGTCCGATCTGTGAGGGCACCGCCCTCCCTTCGACTCGCTGAAGCCGTAACGAAGGGCATCTCCATCGAGGATATGACATGGGATAGGCGCACGCAAGTTTTTCATGGATTATCTGAATCACAGCGTGTATCCTTGCTGACGACCTCTCTGTAGGTCCATTCTTGGCTCCTGGCTTGGCGGACAGGGACCATGGGATCCTCGCACCCCTTGGGAGGGCACCGTCCATGAAGAGAACCATCCACTGGGCGTGGGTGATACTCGGGGTATGTTTCCTGGACCTGTTCGTGAACTACGGGATCCGTCTGGGGTTCGGTGTGGTGCTGCCCGAGATGATCCGGGCCTTGGACATGAACCGCACCCAGGGTGGGACCATATTCAACTTTTACTTGGCCGCGTACATATGCCTCACCCCGCTCATGGGGAACCTCACCGATCGCTGGGGCGCGAGGCGAGTCATCAGCCTTTGCTGCATCGCCCTGGGTGTCGGCACCCTCCTCATGGGGAGCGTGGATCGCTTCTGGATGGCCTGCCTCTTCTTCGGCGTGGTGGGTGTCGGTTCATCGGGCATATGGACACCCATCATGACCGTGATCCAGAGGTGGTTCGCCCTGGAGAGGCGGGGCATGGCCCTGGGGATCCTCTCCACAGGGTTCGGCCTCGGTTTCGCCACCATGGGATGGCTCTTTCCGCTGCTCGTGGCATCTTTTTCGTGGCGTGCATGCTGGTACGTGTTAGGGACCGCAGCCTCCCTCTTGGTCCTGATAAACGCGCTATGGCTTCGAAGCACGCCCGAGGACGTCCATCTGGCCCCATGGGGGGAGGTGGGGGAGGTCCCCTTCCAGGGGGAGGGTCATGGGGAATCGGGGGCGCAAGGGAGATACCGGGATGTCCTGAAGGCACCACAGTTCTGGATCATCGGTGTCTCTTACTTTTTCATCGCCTGCGCCCTGTACATCGTCACCACCTTCATGGTGGACTACGCCGGAGGGGAGCTGGGGTTCGGCTTCAAGGAAGCCTCCTTCTTGGCCACCATCCACGGCCTTAGCCAGGTCGTGGGGGTGCTGACCATACCCATGCTCTCGGATCGCATGGGTCGAAGGAACACCCTCATCGGGACCAACCTCTTCGTAGCCGTTAGCATCCTCGGTGCCCTGCTCTCCGGAGAGAGCCTCACTGGCCTCTACCTCAGTATCGCCGTGCTCGGGGTATTCTACGGGCCCACCTGGCCCCTTTACGGGGCGTGCGGGGGGGATTACTTCAGGAAAGAGGTCATGGGCACTGTCATAGGTGCATGGACGCCGTTCTATGGGCTCGGGGCCATATCGGCCCATTTCATCGGTGGGCGGATACGGGACCTGACAGGGTCCTTCCGATGGGCCTTCCTGGTGGCCGCACTGTTCGCCTTGGTTGCGGCATTCCTGATGCACAGGGTCAAGAGGCCGGCCCTTCCAGCCTGAGGAACCGGGACTCACATGGAGAGGGATATCATCTCGGAAACAGTGATGAACTGGTATCCCTGCTCCTTGAGGCCCTTGATGATATCGGGCAGGGCCCCCACGATCTGCTCGTGGTCGTCTTGGCACAGGATGATGGAGCCGGGCTGCACCTTGGACAGGACATTGTGCACGATGACACGGGCCCCGGTCTTGACCAGTCGCGGGAGTCCACGGACCACAGGACGGTCCGCTGCCCCATGTCCTCCGCGATCCGGACCGTTCGGTCCGACCAGGAGCCACCCGGAGGCCGGAACGTGCTGGGCTCGACCCCCAGGTCCTCCAGGATCCTGGTGGCCCCTC
>CAZOXN010000463.1:0-3125 GCA_964583655.1 uncultured Desulfarculaceae bacterium
AATGAGATCATAATGGATTTCATGACACCGCCTCCCTGCGGATAGCGTCTCTACCGTCGGTCCACTCCATAACAATATCGATTGTTTGTTCCGACTTGTCCAGATCTCAAGAAGGATGACTTGGCGAGAGCAAGGCCTCAGGGGGTGCGAAGAAAGGCGTATCCTCCCGTTTCCGCCATTCTTTCTGACGCCGGGGTCCATGGATTCAAGCCGATTGCGAGGACTATGGCCCCCGGTCTTCACCTAGGCGACGGCCGAGACCCGATCCCTTGAAAGCTTCTGAGCTACAGAGGGCAACCCCAGGTCCTTGCGGTTTGCACCTCCACGATCTCCACACCGCAAGTCCGTGGGCGAGAATGCCATCCTTCATCCCTCGGTCATCTCTGGGACGGTACCAGAGTCCTCAAGGAGCTGATGGGCTCATCGTCTCCCGTCCAATCCTACTAAAAAGTAGCGATGAGGCCATGGCCATGTAACTCACCCCTGAACCAGCCAGGTCCTGGGCAAGTGGCTCAGCCAACCTGCTCAAATGATCCCGGATGAAGCGGTGTGACGCCTCAGACGTTATCTGGGCCTGTTCCTTCTCCCCCGTGGCTTGTTTCAGCCTGAGATATGCCACAAAGCCGGTCATCACCGCCACATGATCCGGAGGCTCCTTCACCCGGGGCCTGTACCCAAAGGCCTGATAGAATCCCCTCAGCTGTGAGAGCATCTTTTCTGGCATCGTGCCCGGGCTGTGACTGACGGCCCTGGGTCTGACCACCCCACCCGGGCCGAACAGGGTGTGGTAGAGCGCCCTGTCTGCTTCCCGGCAGGCAGCCTCAGCAGCATTTCTCAAGCCTGGGTCTCCCACCTCGGAGGCTATGGCGACTATCTGTTCTTCCCAGTCTTCCTCCGGAGGCATAAGAAGGAGGCTTATCAGGCTCCACTCGGCCGCCTCTCGGAGAAGTTCCCTGTTCATGCTTTACCCCCTTCTGAGCCTTCCCGCGGCCCGTCACCTCGGGGACGTCTGCATTTGCCTCAAAGGTATCCACTCTGTGCGCATCTTCCTGCCTCCCACCTCTGCCTGAGCTCCATCCCAGACGGCCAGAGCAACGTGGCGGGCTCTGGGAAGCCTCCTGGTCAGGACAACGCTCCAGCCGTCTTGGGTGCGCCTTCCCATGCCGCTGGATCCAGAGTTCTTGATGGGAGTCACCGTGCCAGGGCCTTCTGCCAAGTATTCTTCCACAGGCACGATGCGCGGTCCTCCCCTGTTGTTTCCCAGCGCCCGTGCGGGCAGATACAGGCTCTCCATTTCTCTGGGGAGATCTGGATTTTTCTTCAGGCCGGGAGCCTCGTAGGGATAATGGTCCACCCATGCGTTCGGGTACAGGGACTGGAGCCTGTCGGCTCTTCCTTCGGTCAGGGCCTGCCAGCCAGCATTCCAGAAAAGGATCTCCACAGGTTTCGCCGGCTCGCCCATCTGAGGCGCTGGAAGGGTCGGCCCACCTTCCACCGGAACCTGCAAAGCACAAGCGTCCAGGAACCTTCCCGGTCCGGGAAGGTCGTCTTTGGTGGAATCCTTCCACTCCAGCCTGAAGGCCGCCTTGTCGCCGTCTTCCAGCGCCCGGATGCGTACCTCGGTGGTGGTAGCCTTGAGTTGCCGGGGCTCAACTATATCCTGCGGGAGAAGCTTTCCAATGTATTGCGGAGCGGCTTGCCAGGCGGAATCCTCGGGCTGGGAAGGCACCTTCTCCACCCTCGGCATGAGTATCTCGGAGCTGGAGGGTTGCGGCTTCTCACGGCAACTGGCTGCAACAGCCAAACCCAGTAGGAGGAAAGGAAGCACTATGGCCCAACCCCTGTGTCCAAGAAGGCAAAGCTCTCTTGCGAAGCTCATGTTCACCTCTCTCAAGGGCAATTCACCCGGGCGATTGCGTACTTCTCGTCAAAGGCGGCCCTCACGTAAACGGGCTCCCTGATGGGGACACGAACTATCTCCCTCCGGTCCTCTCCAATTCCCATGACCGTGTCTCCTCGCCGCCTCCAGTGGGCCATGATCATCTCAGTGCACCCGAAGAGGCAAAGCAGTCCCTGTAGATCCAGGTCCTCTTTGGCTTGCCGATACGCCTTCACAGCTTCCTCCACCCCGGGGCCGAACATCTGCCGCAGAAAGGGAACCGGCACATGCACCGGAGGGATGTAGTAAACGTTGGGCTCGAGCCCGAACTGCGGGAACAAAGGCTTGGCAACCTTCTCTATGTGGACCAAGAAGTCTATGGGGTTTTCAGGATCAGCTTGGGATGGCGTGTTGACCCATCCGGCCAGACGGATCTTGCCTATGCAGTTGAGAAAGCATTGGGGTTGGAACCCCTGCTCCATCTTGGGGTAGCACCCTATGCACTTCTCACTTGTCCCGCCAAAGGGGTTGAAAAAGGTCTTCTTGTAAGGACATGCCCGGAGGCATTCCTGGTAGCCATGACAACGGCTCTGGTCTATGAGGACGATGCCGTCCTCCTGCCTCTTGTAAATGGAACCCCTCGGGCAAGCGGCCAGGCATGCCGGGAAGGTGCAATGATTGCATATGCGGGCCAAGTAGAAGAACCAAGCCAGGTGAGGCATCTGGATACCGAGGCCCCTCTCCACCAGACTTGAGCAGTCATCCTCCCCCACGTTGGGATAGGCGTAATCCCTCTCCTGCGGGTGCCAACCCAGCACACGCGTGCCCGCCGGGGCCGACTCGAAGACGGTCTGCCCCGTATAACGATTGCCGTTCCATTTCTGAGGCCCCAGCATTTGCAGGAGCTGAAGATCCCAGGCAAGGGGATAAAAGCCGTAAGGCTTGGATTCCACATTGTTCCAGAGCATGTATTCCTGGCCTTTTCCAGAAGTCCAGGTGGTCTTGCAAGCGAGGGTGCAGGTCTGACACCCGATGCATTTGTTGATGTCGAACACCGCGGCCAACTGTCTGCGAGGCCTTTTCTCAGGATACCAGTAGGCCATTTCCCGACCGATCTGCCAATTGTTGACCCTCGCCATGATCAGACCTCCTTGCCCCCCTCCACGAACTTCCCGGCCAGATATCTCTTCATCTCCTCGGACTCGTACCCGGGCCTTATCCCCATCTCGGCCGGTCTCCACAAGCC
>CAZOXN010000464.1:0-3123 GCA_964583655.1 uncultured Desulfarculaceae bacterium
CACCATCGTGCTGGAGAAGGGGGATCGCTTCGAGAAGGTCCCTTTCGCCGAAGATGAACGGATCACCAATGCATTGGTGAAGCTGACCAGGAAGGAGAGGCTCGTGGTCTACGTGCTCCAGGGCCATGGGGAGCGCGGTCTTGAGAACTTCCAGAAGGACGGGTACAGCGAGGCCAGGAAGGCCCTCCAGAGTGAGAACTACGAGGTCAAGGAGCTGATCCTCACCCGCGAGGCGCGCGTGCCCGAGGATGCATCCCTGGTCGTCATCGCCGGCCCTCAGAAGGCGCTTCAGGAGGAAGAGTGGAAGGCCCTTGAGGCTTACGTGGGAGAGGGAGGCAGGTTGCTGATCCTGGTGGATCCGGAAGGCGCCCCTGGCATGGCCGAGTTCCTCAAGGCCTACGGTGTGCTCCTGGGGGAGGACGTCATAGTGGATCGAGCCAGCCGCCTGCTGGGAGGGGACTATCTGGTCCCCCCCATCGTCCAGTACGAGTTCCATACCATCACCCGGGACTTCCGGCAGAGCCCTTATCTGGTCTATCTCCCCCTTGCCCGCTCGGTGAGTGGGGCCGAGAAGCCTCCGGAGGGGTGCCATGTGGAGGTGCTGGCCAGGACCGGGCCTGGGAGTTGGGGTGAGAGGGACTTGGCGCGGCTCAAGAAGGGGGAGGCGGAACTCGATCCGGACGATCTTCAGGGTCCTGTCCCTGTAGGGGTGGTGGCCACGGTCTCCCCCAAAGGGGGAAAGAGGCAGGCACGCATGGTGGTCCTGGGAGACTCGGACTTGGTCACCAATGCCTATATCGATCCCAGCCGCTCGGCGAATCAGGACCTCTTTCTCAATGCCGTGAACTGGCTGGCCGAGCAGGAGGACCTGATCTCGGTGCGTGCCAAATCGGCCCCGAGTCTCCCAGTGATCTTGGCACCGGGCCAGCAGACCATCATCTTTCTCGTGGTGGTAGTGGGGTTTCCCGTGGCCATCCTGGCGGTGGGAGTGGGGGCGTTGTGGCGAAGGAGGTGGAGGCAGTGAGCTGGCGCAGGGCCCTGATCTTGGTTTTGGTCTTGCTCTTGGTAGGCGGCCTCTATCTCTGGGACAAAGAGCGCATGGATAAGGGCAAGGCCCGGGAAGAGGAGCAGAAGAAGGTCTTCCCGTGGAAGTTCGAGGACGTCACCGAGGTCTCGATCCAAAGGGCTTCGGGCCCTCTGGGCCTGGGGCGTGAAGGCCAGGAAGGATGGCTGATTCGAGAGCCCGTCAAGGCCAAGGCAGACCCTGAGCAGGTCAGGGCGTTTGTCGATTCCCTGTTGCGGGCCCGAAAGGAGCGCATGATCTCCGAGGAGCCCAAGGAGTTGAGCCAGTACGGGCTGGACGCCCCACAGGCCATTATCAGGCTCAGGGGCAAGGGCCCAGACGGGGAGAAGGAGCTCCTCATCGGAAAGAAGAACCCTACCGAGGTCTTCTATTATGCGAGCCTTCGGGGGGAGAGGCCCGTCTTCTTGATCTATGATACGGTCTTCCAGGGCGCCAACCGACCGGTCTTGGACCTGAGGGACAAGTCCCTTTGGGGCCTGGCCGCAGACAGGGTGAGGGGGATAGGCATAATGGCGGGGTCGGAGGCGGTTTCGCTGCGCAAAGAGGGGGATCGCCTCTGGAAGATAGAGTCCGAGGAGCCCTTGCCAGCGGACAGCAGCGCGGTGGAGTCTCTCCTCTTTCGCTTGTCTCGCCTGAGGGCCGTTTCCTTCGAAGACGACACATCCAAGCCCCTCGGGGAGATGGGGCTCGATCCACCCGTGCGCAGGGTGGCGGTTCGTCTGGAAGACCCGAAGGAGGAGAAGGTCCTGGAGGTGGGCGCGGAGGCCCCGACCGGGACCAAAGAGGAAGGAGGTCCCAGACTCTATGTGCGCGTGGTCGGGGCAGAGACGGTCGCGGTAGTGGATGCCAGGAGTCTGGGAGAGATCCCGTCCCGAGTGGAAGAGTGGCGGGACAAGACGTTGCTCGTCTTCGAGAGGGAGAAGGTGGAAAGGTTGGAGGTCCGTCGCCCCGAAGGAGGAGTCTCCTTGCATAGGGGGGCACAAGGGCAGTGGGAGATCGAGAGACCGGAGCGTCTCCCTGCGGATCCCCTCAGGGTGAGCGATCTATTGTGGGCCCTAAAGGACGCGCGGGTGGCGAGGTTTCTGAAGGGGGGGGAGCCGGATATATCATGGGAACGGGCGGACCTTGAGGCGAGCCTTTGGTTGGAGGGGGCCTCGGAGCCCCTGAGGCTCCTGCTCGCTGGCCGCACGCCCGAGGGGGACGGCATCTATGCCCGCGCGCCGGCTCAGTCATCTACCGTCGTAGTCAGCCCACGCCTGGAAGAGGAGCTGAGGGTCCCTGTCAAGGAGATACAGGACAGGAGGTTGTGGAGCTTCGACAACTCCAAGGTGCAACGGATCCAGGTCAATTGGGAGGGCCGCGTCCTGGAGCTGGCCCGCAAAGGTGATAGCTGGAAGGTGAATCTGCCGGAAGGGAACAAGGGCGAGGAGGCCGGGGCCATGGCCGTGAGCGGCCTGCTCTGGACCATCCGGGAGGTCAAGTTCGAGGAGGTCCTCTCCGGCCAAGGGCATCCCCCCGTGTGCAAGAGGGACAAGGCCAGGGTGGTGGTCTCGCTCTGGACGGATCGTAAGGAGGAAATGGGACCCCTCGTTGTCTGCGACGAACTCCCGGACCGCCCGGGGATGCATCATGTTTGGCTCAAGGCGGAGTCCGCCGCTTATGTGTTGGGGACCAAGTTCCTGGAGGATATGAAGAGGGACATCAAGGATGTCCTCCCGGACTTCCTGGGCGGAAGGGAGAAAGGTTAGGGGTCTCGCCATGCCTATTTACGAGTACAAGTGCGGTGCATGCGCCAGGATCACCAGCGCCATCATCCTCAAACCTCAGGAGGAGGAGGCCTTGAGGTGTGCCCATTGCGGCCAACCTCGGCTCCAGAGGATCCTGTCACGCTTCTCGGTTCACAAGACCGAGTCCCAGAGACTGGCCGAGTTCGACACCCGGTCACCCAGGGACGACTCCTTTTACAAGGACAGCCGCAACATCGGCCTCTGGGCCAAGAAGAGGGCCCAGGAGCTGGGTGCGGACCTTGGGCCGCAGTT
>CAZOXN010000465.1:0-3119 GCA_964583655.1 uncultured Desulfarculaceae bacterium
AAAAGCACTGGGGAAAAAGCCTCAAGGAGGGAGACAGGAGATACGGCCTGTTGCCCGAGACGATACCCACTGAAGAGGAGCGCCTCCAGATCGGCCGATTCTTCTTTTGGACCGCGTGGGTGGCAGCGGCCAAGCGCCCAGGGACTCATCAGTCTTACACCAACAACTGGCCCGCTGACCGCTCCGTGGGGAACGTCCCCACCACAGGGACCTACCTCTGGAGCCTGGCAGGCATCCTGGCCCTCTTCGTAGTGCTGGGTATCTTCGTCTTCTGCGTCCACTACTTCGGGCTCTGGTACGGGCCTAGCAAGGGGGTGCCCCTCTCGGAGAAATTGATCGACATGCCGCTGACCCCGAGCCAGTTCAAGGCGGCCAAGTACTTCCTGGTTGTGGTGCTCCTCTTCCTGGTCCAGACCAACTTCGGGGGGCTCCTGGCCCACTATACCATCCACCCGGCCAGCTTCTACTTTCAGTTCATAGCGGACCTCATCCCTTACAGTTGGGCCAAGACCTGGCATTTGCAGCTGGCCATCTTCTGGATAGCCACCACCTGGGTGGGTTCAGCCATATATTTGGCCCCTGTGATCGGCGGGACCGAACCGCGAAGACAAGGGATGCTGGTCCAGATCCTCTTCGCGGCCATATTGCTTGTAGCCGCGGGGAGCCTCCTGGGGGAGATAGCCGGGATCAAGGGATGGCTTGGCCAATGGTGGTTCTGGCTGGGGCATCAGGGGTGGGAGTTCTTGGAGCTGGGGAGGCTCTGGCAGATCCTCCTCTTCGTGGGCCTGATAGCATGGCTTCTCATCGTATACAGGCCCATAGGCCAGCATATGAGGCTTGGCCACAAGGACGAGTTCAGCTCCCTGATCATGTTCTACATGTTCAGCGCCATACTGGTGGTGGCCTTCTTCGGGTTCGGGCTCCTCTACGGCAAGGGCTCCCACCTCACCATGGCAGACTACTGGAGATGGTTCGTGGTGCACATCTGGGTGGAGAGCATCTTCGAGTTCTTCGGTATAGCCGTGATCTCCCTTGTCCTGGTGAGCATGGGCCTGGCCACGGCCCGGGCGGCCCTCACGGTGGCCTATTTCACCGCGGCCATAGTGTTTCTGAGCGGGATCATCGGGACTGCCCATCACTACTTCTGGTACGGAGGGCCTGCCTTCTGGCTGGGGCTCGGGGCCGTGTTCTCCTCCATGGAGCCTGTGCCCATGTTCGGGCTCGTTGTGCGGGGGCTCCTGGAATACAAGTCCATAGTGAGGCAAGGCAAGGACTTTCCGTATAAGTGGCCCCTCTATTTCCTGGTGGCCTCCTCTTTCTGGAACTTCCTCGGGGCGGCGGTCTTCGGCTTTCTCATCAACCTCCCCATCATCAACTACTACGAACACGGCACTTATCTGACCATGAACCACGGGCACGGGGCCCTCTTCGGGGTCTATGGGATGCTCTCCATCGGGCTCCTCCTCTTCTCCTGGCGCGGGTTGGTGAGGAAGGAACAGTGGAAGGATCGAATCCTCAAGGTCTCCTTCCTGGGTTTCAACGTGGGATTGCTCCTCCTGACCCTGGGGACCCTTTTCCCGGTGGGTGTCCTCCAGACATGGACGAGCTATAAGCGGGGCCTTTGGGTCGCGCGCGATGCTGCCTTTTTCGAGAGGGGCATAGTGCACCTTCTGGGGACGCTTCGTGTCATCCCGGACCTGACCATCATCCTGGTGGGTGTCCTCCCCCTGGCCTACTTCCTCTTCAGGACCTACCCGCACCTCAAGCCCACAGGGATCGAGGAGGGCGAATCCGTGTGGAAGAGACTGGGGGTGGAGCTGTGAGCAGACGCCTCCGATCCTGAAAACGCTTCCCCCATGGTGGGGAAGAGCTTGACAGGGAATGTCCTCATCGGGACCTCGGGGGTCGAGAGGCTGTGCCGCCCTCCAACGCCTGCACGAGCCTGTCATATTCCCCTTCGATCATCTTGTAGGTGTGCCTTTCCTCCGGGAAGCGACGGGCTCGCACGTCATCGGCATACGCTTGGAAGGCCCGGATCATCTCGCCAGCCAGGTTGGCGTATTTCTTGACGAATCTCGGTGTGAAGGCCTGGAACAAGCCAAGGATATCGCTGCAGATCATCACCTCCCCGTCCGTGTCCACGCCCGCCCCTATGCCGTACACGGGGATCCTGAGATCATCCCGTATGATCTTGCATACCTCAGGGGGGACGGCCTCCACCAGGATGGCGAAGGCCCCCCCCTCTTGAACGGCGCGTGCGTCTCGGATCAGCTCCACCGCGGCCTCCCACGTGCGCCCCTGCGCCTTGAACCCGCCAAGTTGAGCCGAGCTCTGGGGCGTGAGGCCGATATGGCCCATCACGAGCATCCCCCCGTCCGAGATGGCCTGGATCTGGGGGCACACCCTGCGGCCGCCCTCCAGCTTGACAGCGTCCACCCCGGCCTCCTTGAAGAAACGCCCCGCGTTCCGTACCGCCTCCTCGACGCTCACCTGATAGGAGAGAAACGGCATGTCGCCTATGACGAAGGTGTTGGGGGCCCCGCGGCGCACCGCCTCGGAGTGCCAGATACATTGATCCATGGTCACGGGGATCGTCCCCTCGTAACCGTAGACGCACATCCCCAAGGAATCGCCCACTAGTAGCATGTCCATGCCCGCCCTCTCGGCGAACTGGGCTGTCCAGTAATCGTAGGCAGTGACCCAGGCAGCCTTCTGCCCTGACTCCTTCATCCTTTGGAGATCGAGCCTAGTGAGTCTCTTTCTCACTCCTCCCATACCCTCCTCTCCCATGGCCCTGAACCTCACCTCGGGCACCACCGCTGGGCAAGGGGGGCCCGCCCTTGACACCAGTGATCTCCCAGAGGCAACGGCCCAACGATTGTGCCCCGGTCGCGCCGCGCTCAACGCCCGCCTGGCAGATTCAGATCGCGCCCTGCTCCCTGAGGGAGACGATTGCCCCCTCGTCGAAGCCTATCTCGCCCAGGATCTCTTCAGTATGCTCCCCCAAAAGCGGGGCCGGAAGCCTGACACGGCACGGGGTGCCGCTCATCTTCACCGGAAAGCCGGTCATCTTGATGATTCCGTGACCAGGTTGGTCCACCTCCAGGACCATCTCCTGG
>CAZOXN010000466.1:0-3112 GCA_964583655.1 uncultured Desulfarculaceae bacterium
CCACCACGATCACGCCTGTCTGTGTCATGGAGATCTTGCCCTCTTCTTTGTGGGACGATGTCGGCCTTGGGGCCCTTGGTTCGTGTCAATGTACTACACTGGAACAGCGCCGCAGTCAACAAGGCCGAGATGCGAAGACTGGGAGTTCCTTGACGTACTTCGAGGCCCTTTCTTATACTCAGGCAAGAAGAGACCCGATTCCCCAACCCCTGAGGCCTGGGTGCCGTGGGAAAAGAAATCATCGATCTCGTAGGCGAACGAAGAAAGACACGGGCAATCCGCCTTGGTTCGGTCGTTGTGGGCGGAGGGGCACCGGTGGTGGTCCAGTCCATGACCAACACGGACACCAGGGACGTCGAAGCAACGGTGGCCCAGATCAAGCGCCTCCAGTCCGTGGGATGCGAGATCGTCAGGGTGGCTGTGCCAGACCTGGATGCGGCCTTGGTCTTGGGGAAGATACGCGGTGCCATCTCCGTCCCATTGGTAGCTGACATACACTTCGATCATCGTCTGGCCTTGGAGGCCCTGGCCCAGGGTGTGGACGGTCTGAGGATCAACCCCGGCAACATCGGTGGCCGCAGGAAGGTCCGTGATCTCGTGTCAGCTGCAAAGGAGAGGTCTGTGCCCATCAGGATCGGGGTCAACTCCGGGTCTCTCGAACGAGAGATCCTTGAGGAAGAGGGCGGAGTGACGCCGCGAGCCATGGTGAGGAGCGCCCTTCGCCACGTCCGGATCCTGGAGGAGATGGACTTCGACGCCATGAAGGTGTCCCTGAAGGCACCGGACGTCAAGAGGACCTATCAGGCCTACGTGATGATGGCCAACGAGGTGGATTACCCTCTGCATGTCGGGATAACCGAGGCGGGCACCCCCCTGTCCGGGGCGGTCAAGTCCTCCATCGGCATAGGCCTCCTCCTCCATGAGGGGATCGGGGACACCATCCGCGTCTCCCTCACCGGGGATCCCGAAGAGGAAGTGAGGGTGGCCTACTGGATACTGAGGGCCCTCGGGTTGCGGCAAAGGGGGGTGGATCTGGTCTCCTGCCCCACCTGCGGCCGGACAGAGGTGAACGTCATCCCTGTGGCCACGGAGGTGGAGCGCCGCCTGGCCCACATAGATCTCCCCCTCCAGGTGGCCGTCATGGGTTGCGCTGTCAATGGGCCGGGAGAGGCCAAGGAGGCGGACATAGGAGTTTGCGGCGGGAAGAGAAACTGGCTCCTCTTCCGTAAGGGGCAGGTGGTGAGGAAACTAGCCCCGGATCGCGTCGTGGATGTCTTGGTACGCGAGGTGGAAGAGGAGGCAAGGTCCAGAGGATGGTCCCCTGGGCCGGGCTCTCGTGAGGCTGTTTGAGCTCTTGGAGCGCCTCAGATCAGTGACGAACCGGAGATGACATGCGACTTTCCAAGATGTTTTTGCCCACCGAGCGGAGGGACAGGTCCGAGGCCGTCGTCGCCAGCCACAGGTTGATGATCCGGGCGGGCATGATCCGGCAGCTCACATCAGGGGTCTACTCGTACCTCCCGTTAGGTTTGCGGGCCGTGAGAAAGGTGGCACGGATCGTGAGGGAGGAGATGGATCGCGCTGGTGCACAGGAGGTCTTCCTCCCGGCCCTTCAGCCGGCCGATCTCTGGCGCGAGAGCGGGAGGTGGGATCACTTCGGTCCGGAGCTGATCCGCTTGAGAGACAGAAACGACAGGGACTTCTGCCTGGGACCGACCCACGAGGAGGTGATCACTGACCTGGTCCGTAGGGAGGTCCGCTCTTACAGACAGCTCCCCATCAACCTGTATCAGATCCAGACCAAGTTTCGCGACGAGAGACGCCCCCGTTTCGGCGTCATGAGGGGGCGAGAGTTCACCATGAAGGACGGCTACAGTTTTGACGCCACCGAGGAAGGGGCTGAGGAAAGCTACCGCAAGATGTACGAGGCCTACTGCAGGATCTTCCAGCGATGCGGACTGCGCTTCAGGGCGGTGGAGGCCGACACCGGGGCCATAGGCGGAAGCTTCAGCCACGAGTTCATGGTCCTGGCCGACTCCGGCGAGGATGCCGTCCTGATCTGCAGCCGATGCCCCTATGCAGCAAACTCCGAGCGGGCAGAGGTGGCTGCTCAGGTCCTCCCCCCGGAGAGCAAAGGGCCTCTTCCGTTGGAAAAGGTCTCCACTCCGGGGATGCGCACCGTCGAAGAGGTCTGCTCATACCTCGGGGTGAAACCGACCGAGCTGATCAAGACCTTGATCTACAGGACAGAAGGGGCGCCGGTGGCGGTCCTTGTCCGGGGTGACCGGGAAGTCAACGAGGCAAAGGTGCGGCGGGCCATGGGTTGCTCAGAACTGGAGCTCGCAAACGAGGCCTTGATCGAACTGGTGACAGGGGCCCCTGTGGGTTTTGCCGGGCCGGTGGGGCTGGGGAGCAGATCCGCGTCGGACAAGATAATGATCCTGGCGGACCAAGAGATAAGGGGGATGGTCAATGCCGTGGTCGGCGCCAACGAGGCCGAGGCCCATTTCATCAATGCCAACAGCCCAAGGGACTTCAAGGTGGATCGGTACGGGGACTTCCGCGTAGCAGTGAGCGGAGACGTGTGTCCTCGATGCGGAAGCGGGGTCTTGGAGGAATGGAGGGGGATCGAGGTTGGACACATCTTCAAGCTCGGTACCAAGTACAGCGAGGCCATGGGGGCGACCTTTCAGGATGAGGACGGGGTTGACCGTCCCATGATCATGGGGTGCTATGGGATCGGGATAGAGCGTACCGTGGCCGCTGCCATAGAGCAGAACCACGACAGAGACGGGATCATCTTCCCCCTCGGCATAGCGCCCTTTCAGGTCATACTGTTGTGTCTCCAGCCGGAGAGACCCGAGGTCTTGGAGGTCTCCGACTCCTTGTACAGGAGGCTTTCGGAGGCCGGGGTGGAGGTCCTCCTGGATGATCGGGAAGAACGTCCGGGGAGCAAGTTCAAGGACGCTGATCTCATCGGCATTCCCCTCAGGGTGAACGTGGGAGAGAGGATGGTCAGCCAGGGAAAGGTAGAGCTGAGGCGACGGGCCACCGGGGAGGTGGAGGTCCTCGCCCTTGAAGCGCTCTGCGAGCGGATCAGGGAGATACTGGG
>CAZOXN010000467.1:0-3108 GCA_964583655.1 uncultured Desulfarculaceae bacterium
GGTGAAAAAATAATATGCTCTGCCATATTCCCCATGTTCTGGGCAAAGAGCACGACTGGGTGGTTTTCCTCCACGGCCTGGGCGGGAATTCCAATATTTTCTACAAACAGATCGACGAATACAAAAAACATTTCAACCTGATGTTCGTGGACCTGGTGCGCATCGCATACCGAAGACGAGCAGGGGTGTACGGAGGTGCCTGAAGGGGAGGCAGAGGGCAGAGAGCGTCTTGCGGGCCGCACGATTTTCTGGGTCTCGGCAGCGTATGTCCTGGGGGGCTTGGCCATGACCTACCCTTTGCCCCTCCTCTGGCTCAGGGAGGTCCCGGGGCCTCCTGAGGACAACCTCCAGTTCCTGTGGAACCTCTGGTGGGTGAGGAGGTCTCTGCTCGCATGGCAGAGTCCCCTTCAAACGGACCTCCTCTACTATCCCCAAGGGATAGACCTGTCCCTGCACACCTTCACCTTCTTCAACACGGTCCTGGGGATCCCCCTCCAACCCATACTCGGCCTCGTGGGGACCTACAACCTCCTCTTGTTCATCTCCTTCCCTTTGAGCGCCTTGGGGGCCTTTCTTTTGGCCTATCGGTCATCCGGCCACTTGCGGGGGAGCGCGCTTGCGGGCTGGGCCTTCGCCTTTTCTGCGTACCACATGGCCCATGCGGAGCACCACCTCAATCTCTCCAGCCTCCAGTTCCTGCCCTGGTACGCCTGGGCCCTGGAGCGGATGAGGGAGAAGCCGACCCTTGGCCGGGGGGTGGCGGCCGGTCTTTTCTTTGCCGCAGGGGGCTATTGCTGTTGGTACTATGCCGTTTTCATGGGGGTCTTCACGCTCCTGTGGATGTTCCTGGTGCGCAAGGAGCCGCGCCTGGGCCGGGCACTCCTGGCGACAGTAGGAGTGGCCGCGGTGGTGCTTTCGCCTGCTCTCCTGCCCATGATGGCCAGGGTCCTCGCCGAGGCCCCAGATGTCCTGTACGAGGGCGCGCCGGGACGCCTGGGGGGAGACCTTCTGGCCTACCTCCTCCCTGGCCCTGGGCATTCCCTGATCGGGCGGTGGGAGTGGCTCGGGCTTTTCTACGAGCGCATGGGGCCGTTTCCCTGGGAGGCCGTGGTCTTTCTAGGGTGGCTTTCCTTGGGGCTGGCCTTGTACGGGGTCTTCGGCGCCCCTTGGGCCAGCACACGCCTGTGGACGGTTTCCCTCGTGTTCTTTTGGCTTCTCTCCCTGGGGCCTGTGCTCCATTTCAACGGGGCACCCCTCTTGGGTCATCTCCCGTACGAGTGGATCGTGGAGAAGGTCCCTGTGGTGAGGATGGTGCGGGTCCCCAGCCGCTTCGTGGTCATGTGCGGCCTTAGCCTGGCCGTGCTCATGGCCCTGGGATATGCAAGGGTGGAGTCGCTTGTCTGCGGGAGAAGAAAGGCAGCGAGATGGCTCCTGTGCGGGGTGGCTGGGCTTTTCCTGGTGGCGGAGACGCTCCATTTGCCCCTGAAGACCACGGATCCGTACCGGGTCAGCCATGCCGACCTCTTCCGGGCCCTTAAGGAAGAAGAGGAGCCGGGGTCGGTCCTGGAGCTTCCCATGAAGGGGTACATCTTCAACCTAGTCTATCTCTTCAGACAGACGGCCCACGAGAGGCCGCTCCTCTTCGGGGTCTTTTCCAGGGTCCCGGACGAATCCACCCGCTGGATCCGAGAGGGGCCGCTGTTGAACTTCTTTGTGCAGACCCGTCCCATGGACGAGCTCTTCTTCGAGGAGATGCTCGAGCGGTCGAGGGAGATCCGGGTGAGATTTGTGGTCCTGAACGGACCGTTCTTCGAGGGGCAGGGAGAGGAAGGGAAACTCGTGCAGGAGCGGCTGAGGGCTCACTTGGATAAGCGTGCGGAGAGGGTGACGGGCTTGGGTGACGAAGATATAATCATCTACAGGATCCCACCGGCTCCGATGGGGAGCGGGCAGCGGGGTGGGTGATGGAAAAGGTGGTCATAGAGCCATCGAGCGGCTGGATCAGGTTGAAGCTGCGGGAGCTCTTGGCCTATAGGGAGCTCCTCTACTTCCTGGCCTGGCGGGACATCAAGGTCAGGTACAAGCAGACGGCCCTAGGGGTCCTCTGGATCCTGGTGCAGCCCTTTGCGGCCATGGTGATATTCACCTTCGTCTTCCACAGATTCGCCAAGATCCCCTCGGGGGATGTGCCGTATCCGCTCTTCGCCCTCTGTGGCATCCTGCCCTGGAACTATTTCTCTGGCTCCATGAACCGCGCCACCGGGAGCCTCGTGGGGAGCTCCCATCTCATCACAAAGGTCTATTTCCCCAGGGTCGTGATACCGGTCAGTTCGGTCCTCACCGGGTGGGTGGACTTCGGGATCGCCTCGCTCCTCCTCGCAGGGCTCATGGTTTACTATCGTGTGATTCCCGGTGGCGGTCTCGTCTTGGCCCCGCTGTTCCTCCTCATGGCCATGATGGTCGCCTTGGGGGTCGGGCTTTGGCTCTCGGCCCTCAATGTCCAGTACAGGGATGTGGGCTACCTCATGCCCTTCCTGTCGCAGGCGTGGATGTTCCTGACCCCTGTCATATACCCGACTCAGTTGATCCCCGAGTCCCTGAGATGGATCTACGGGCTCAACCCCATGGTAGCTGTGGTGGAGGGGTTCCGCTGGGCGGTCCTGGGGACACCCCTGGAAATGGGGTCGTTCTGGGCGTCCCTGGTTGCGGCCTTCCTCATCCTCTTCTCGGGTCTGCTCTTCTTCCAGCGCATGGAGAGGGGCTTCGCGGACGTCATATGATGGGCGGCGATCGCGAGACGGTCATTCGTGTCGAAGGGCTGGGCAAAAGGTATCGTCTGGGCCAGAGGGAGCCCATCTATTACAGGACCCTGAGGGACAGCATCGCCAGGCACCTGGGCCGGGGTCTCAGGAAGGCCGCCCGTCTCTCCCCACTAGTCAAGAAGCACCAGGATGATCACGGCGGAGGGGACGGGCAGAGATGGATCTGGGCACTGAAGGACGTGAGCTTCGAGGTGAAAAAGGGAGAGGTGGTGGGGATCATAGGCCGAAACGGTGCAGGCAAGAGCACGCTGCTCAAGATCCTCTCCCGGATCACCGAGCCCACCGA
>CAZOXN010000468.1:0-3108 GCA_964583655.1 uncultured Desulfarculaceae bacterium
CTCGCAGTCTCGAACAATTCCGAGGGACCGGCTCGAAGGCCACCACACAACCGTGGCGTTTTACCAGACGGCTCAAGGCCAGTGTGAAAAAACCGATGTGTGCGCCGACATTGAACGCTACCCACCCTGGTGTCACGACTCGCCTGAGAAAGGATTGTACAGGATACTCATGGGTCCCAAAGAAATAACCGCGCTCGTTCCTTATGTTGAGCCGCATCCTCATGCCGCCGTTTACACCGCCGCGGATCACGCAGACCTGAGTGCGGTCAGGCAGGAACAGTCTGGCGGGCATCGAAATCCTCGCCCCCCCCAATACCCTGTAATACAGGTCGCGAACAGGCGCCGGAAGTCTGGCCCATACGGCCCCCACACACTCATGAATCCTCATCGCGGATCCCCCTGCCACTCCCTCCCACCAGACACACTGCCCCCTGCCGTGGCCGCGGTAGGGCGGGATACGCTCCCACCCTCCAAGGGAAGTCCTGCAGATTCAACGCTGCCGAACCCAGGTAAGGCAATCTCGCAAAAAGTCAGACACTGCCGTTGGGCGCCATTGCGACTGAAGCCGGAATCCGGAAAAATCCGGAATCCGCAGCCCAAAATGATTCTTGGTCCCCTTCTCCGGCTCCACCTTCAGCCAATCCGCAGCACGAGATTGGCGATGCGAAATCTTGGAGGTGGCCCCTAAGAAAGCCACCGGCGACACCCTCGGGCGGGGATAAACCCCTCCCCTACCAAAACCGTGTAATTCGAAGAGGTTCGATGTTTGGTTTCGTAGGGGCGGATTTCACATCCGCCCGTAAAAGTTCGTAGGGTCGGCATTCATCCCCACCCGTAAAACCCCACAACCCCAAAACCCTCTTCTCCGCCGGTCCTCGGCCCCCCGGATGCCCCCGGCCTCGGTCTTGGCGACGACCTGGCGCACGAGGGCCGGCCGGCACAGGGCCTTCCCAGTTGAGGACTTGCGGGCCGGCTCCAGCATGTACTTCTCCGTGCCCCGGCCGCACATGGGTGGGCACCGGAACCTTGACCAGGCCCAGTTCAGCGGTTTTGTGGTTCTGCAAAGGTACTCGACGGAACAATCGCTCTCTGATAAGATGCTTACAGTATAAGTCGAGGTCATCTTTAATGACTTTCGCACGAAAACTGACCACGAATTACATCATGCGCCGCCTTCACGACGCCGACCTGTATTACTTCTCTCCCGCCACCCTGGCTGGAATCTTCAATGTGCCCACGACTAAAGCTTATGAGATCCTGCGCCGCCTCGAGGCCGAAGAGTTGGTGCGCCGAGTTGAGGCGGGGAAATATCTCCTGCTCGGCTTCCAGCCTGAGCGGGTGCTCTCCAACCCGATGTTCATCGCCACCCGCATGGCCCATCCAGCTTATGTTTCTTTTTGGAGTGCGCTCCACTTTTACGGTCTCACGGAACAGGTGCCGCGCACCGTCTTCGTGGCCACTGCGCGGAAACGCAAGCCGTTGGACTTCCACGGTGCCCGGTTCGTCTTTGTGCGGATGGCGCCATACAAGCTCTTCGGCTATCGGCGAGAGATGATCGGCGATCTCCCGGTACTCGTCGCGGATGTGGAAAAAGCCCTGGTGGATTCGCTGGATCAACCCCGCTACGCCGGTGGCTTACTGGAAGTGGCGAAGGCGTTATACCAGGCGCGCGAGGAACTCGACCTGGAGCGGTTGGTGGAATATGCCAATGGGATGCGCAATCACAGCCTCTGCTCACGCTTGGGTTACTTGTTGGACCGCTTCGGGCGGCCTGTCGCAGGATTGAACATTTCTCAAACCTTTGTCAGAGTGGACCCTCAGGCAAGGGCCAAGGGTCCGTACGACCATCGCTGGTGCGTGCGGTGCAACGTGTCGGACGAAGAATTTCTCAGGTGGGGTAAAAGCTGATGCTGACCAAGCCACAACTGCAACGCATCGCCCAGCGCCACGTCATCGGGCTGCAGGCTCAGGAGCGCGATTACATCCAGCATCTCTTTCTGTCCGTATTGTACGGCCGCAGCCAGAAGGTTCTGTTCAAGGGCGGCACAGCTTTGCGCGTGCTTCACCGCTCGCCTCGTCACTCAGAGGATCTGGATTTCAACACCACCCTGGACCTGGCGGATACCGGGACCCTCTTTCGGCAGGCCATGGCTGACCTAACCAAATTCGGCGTGATAGCCATTGTTCGCAACGAATGGGAATCTCCAGCCGGCTACAGCTTTGATCTGAGCTTTCAGGGCCCTCTTTATGACGGGCGCGACCGGAGCAAAGGGAAGGTGCGCGTGGATACAAACCTGCGAGCAGAGGAGGTGGCTGTAGAGCGGCGGCTGGTCTCTCCCGAATACGATGATATCGTGCCCTTTATCATGACGGCTCTGACCGTGGATCATCTCTTTGCCGAGAAGGTGCGGGCCCTCCTCTTTCGCGGGAAGGCGCGTGACCTGTACGATCTTTGGTTTCTCGTTGAACAAGGGCAGAGCGTGGACCTACCCCTAATCAACAGCAAGTTCGCTCTTTATGAGACCAGCTTTGAGTTGGGGCGCATCCAACAGCAGGTGGAGGCGCTGAAGGAAAGTTGGGAACGCGATCTGCGCCCCCTCCTGGCCCAGGTGCCCGACTTCGCCATGGTGCAGGAAAGGGTCCTGGAGGCTTTTGCGAAAGCAGCCCCCGATTAGATTGCCCGAGAGGCGCCAGGGGATCCGGCCACGTGTTGGCGAATGCCACAAGCATCCTCTCGGTGCCAGATATAACGAGGGAGGGATTGGTCCTTATCGGGACCCTGTCCTTTCCAGCAGTAGAATATCGCATATCGATGGCCTGAATCTCAGGCTATCCCTGACTACTGCACGGGCTTTCTCCCTTCTCTTTCTGCCCTGGAAGCTGCCTATCTGGAGAGCATCTCCATGAGCTCCTTCAAACCCATCACCCAGGTGCCGTCGGCAAGCCTGTAACTGGCCTGGGTACGCGCGACAATTACCTTCTCTTTTATGCTCCCCCTTTCGGCAGATTCGAGCGCGCGCAGTCCGGCAACATCATCGACGCCAGGCTGCTCCTTGCATTTGGCCTCAATGGCGATGACAGATCCAGGTGATCGTTCCCCGAGCAGAT
>CAZOXN010000469.1:0-3094 GCA_964583655.1 uncultured Desulfarculaceae bacterium
TGTGACTACGGCGGCATGGAGATGTGCCAGGGGGCCTTCGGGGAGCTCACTGCCCTCTGTGTCGGGCCTGACGGGAGCGTGTATGCGGCCGATTCGGACAGGATCTACGGCTCCGTGAACGAGGATGAGGCCGCTCAAAGCGTGTTCGAGGCCTCCTACCCGGTGGATCTGCTCGCTGGGGCTGAGCACGGGTTCACAAGCGGCATAGGCAGGCTTCAGGAAAGCGGCGCCTATCTGCTGGAGGCCACCTTGTGGAACAGCCTCGGGGAGGTGCTGGGTCAGGCGAGCCACCGGTTTTGGGTGGTTTCCGAGGAGCTGGTGGTGAGGTTATCCGCGGAGAAGCGGATCTACCGAATCGGGGAGACGGTGAGGATAACGGGGAACATAGAGAACCTCTCGGGACTGGCGGCAAAGGGGCTTTGGTTCCATCTCGGGGCCGAGCACTGCGCTGGGGGGTCAGTGGAGCTCATCTCCGAGCCCGTCGAGCTCCCAGCTCGGGCCACCATGCCCATAAGTGTCACGATGACCGCTGCTGCCGAGGGGCGCATCCATCTGAACGGGGTCCTCATCAGGGACGACAGGACCTTGGTGGAGGTGGTGGAACCCATCGATGTGGAGCGCCCCATGGTGAGTTACTCCCTGGATCTCCCTGAGGTCGTGGGGAACGAGTGGTTTCCGGTCCGGGTGCGACTTTGGAACCAGGGGAGGCTTCCTGCCTCTTTGGGGTTGGAGGTGAGGGATGATGCTGGGCTTGTCCTTGTGGCTGAGGAGTTGACCCTGGAAGGGGGGGAAGGGCGCACCCTGGAGGTGATGCACCAGGTGCGAAGGGACACTGCCTTGGCCCTTGTCCTTTCGGGAGATATCTCGGCAGGAGAGACACGGGTAATTTCCTATGGGCTCGGGCTCGGGGTGGCCCTTGCCCCCGAGGCCCTCTATGGCGAGGGGACCATCGGGGTCCCTGTTAGCGTCACCAATACGGGGATGCTCGATGAGGTGGCGAGGGTGGTCTTTCGGGTTAGCCCTGGAGGCAGCGAGGTCATGCGCTTCTATGCCCTCTCTCCCGGGGAGACGGCCAGTGACGTGGTCTTCTTCACCCTTGCAGAAGGGGACTACGTGCTCACCGCCGCAAGCGAAGAGCCGCATTCGCTGGCCCAGGCGGGCTTCCTGGTGAGGGGGCAGGGGCGCGTGGGGCTCTCCCTGGCCGTGGGGGGGCCTTCAGGCGGGGCAATCCCGGTGTCGGCCCAGGTGGGTAACCTGGGGGCAGGGGAGCTCAGCCTCACCCTCACTGCAACGGTCATGGATGGGGCGGGGGATCCGCTATGGAGCGCTCAACAGGCCCTAGCGGGGCTCATACCCGGCGGTTCCGAGACGGTGACGTTTCGGGTGCCGCTCTTTGCCCTGTCCCCGGGGGATTACACCTTGGGGCTCGAGGTCGCGGGGGAAGGGGGAGAGGTGGTCGCCTCTCAGGGGGCCTCCTTCACTGTCCAGGGGGCCTCGGTGGAGCTGGTGCAGCTTCCCGCATATCAAACCGTGCGGCCTGGCGATCTAGCCAACTTTGTCTTCAGGATCAGGAACTGCGGGGACATGGAGGGGGGATTCTCCCTCGCCTTCAAGGCCCCCGAGGTGGTGGACGCCCTGGAGAGCGGCTGGCTCGGTCCTGGGGAGGAGAGGGAGGTCAACTTCGTGGGGGGCGTGCCGGAGGACCTGTACGAGAGGGACTGCTTCGGGACCTTCGAGCTCAAGGCGCAAGGCCGGGGAGGCAAAGGGGTGGTCAGATACAGGGTGGCCGGGGTGGATCTCGAGGTCCAGGCCTCCCTGGACAAGACCAGGTATCGCCAGGGCGACACAGCGCGGCTCTTCCTCCAGCTCCGGGCATCTGGGGATGGCTCCATACCCCTTTTGGCCCGGGTGAGCTATGGGGGCTTCGAGGAGGAGAGGTCGTTTTCCCTGAGCGGCACCGGGGGCCTGACCTTCGACATCCCCCTTGCCCGGATCACGGGTGAGAGGCTCTTCTACGGCATCTACCACGCCTCGGGCCGCTCCATCCATCTCAATTCCCTCCCTGTGATTGGTGAGGGAGGCCTTCTCGGTATCGTCACGGACCGGCAGCTCTATCGTCCCGGGGAGCAGCTCCTTGCCACCATCACGGGGGAGATCCAGGGGACGATGACCCTTTCGGGACCCGGGGGTTACAAGGAGAGCTTCCCGTTTTCGGGTTCCGCCTCCAGGGCCCTCGTGCTCCCTGCTGTCATGACGGCCGGGACTTACTTCCTTGTCGCAGAGGTCCAGGGCGCGGATCTTGGGCTCGTCACTGCCTCGTGTCCCTTCGATGTGGCCGGGATCCAGGTCAAGGTGAAGGAGTCGACCCTGGACAGGGCCAGGTACGAGGGGACCGACACTTTGCAGTTGGGACTCAGGATAGAGGGCAACGAGGCCCTGGGCTGTGCTGTGCGCTGTTGGGTGGTGGACCCCGATGGGGAATACACCCCTGCCGGGGAGGCGGGGGTGGTCTTGAGCGATGCGGAGCCTGTCCTCGTGGGGCTCACTGCAGGGCTTTCCACGACCAAGCTGGGGATCCACCGCCTGGTCTACGGGATCTATTTTGGGGAGATGCTCCTTTGCTCCGGCTCCGAGGCCTTCGATGTGGGAAACGGGGTGCTCTTGGGGGTCGCGACGGACAAAGCCGACTATCCCCTCGGCACCGAGCCTGTGGGGGTGGAGATGAGTCTCCTCGGGTTGGGGGAGGGGGCCATAGAGGTCTTTCTGGACGGCATCTCCCAAGGGGTCGTCCCTGTGCGGCTCCAAGGGGGTGTGTCCAGTTGGCCGTTCACGGTCAATCCCACGACACCCGGAAGACACAGGCTCCATGCGGTCCTGACCGTGGGCGGGCTCACATCCAGCGGGGAGACGGTCTTCTCCTACGGGACCGGCCTCTCTGATCTCACCGTTGACCTATGGGGCGGTCTCGAAGAGGGGGGAGAGACCCCTTCGGCCTCCTTGACCCTCGTGGCCCGCAACATGGGGAGGGGGAGCTCCGGGCCGACCGTAGTTGTTCTTTCCCAAGGGGAGGGGACCCAGCCCACAGGGACATGGG
>CAZOXN010000470.1:0-3091 GCA_964583655.1 uncultured Desulfarculaceae bacterium
CTCCCAGCACCGGCGATGCCCTTCTTTTTCTCTGCCCCTGAGGCCTCTCGTGCCTCCTGGAGCGAAGGCCTTGACAGCTCGCTTTGCCCTATCTAAGGTTGTCCCTGCTACGGACGAG
This sequence comes from uncultured Desulfarculaceae bacterium, assembly GCA_964583655.1. GTDB lineage: Bacteria > Desulfobacterota > Desulfocorpusculales > Desulfocorpusculum > Desulfocorpusculum > CAZOXN01. The sequence continues at coordinate 119 of CAZOXN010000470.1, forward strand.
GCTTCGGGAGGTGTCTCATGAAGGTGGTGGCTTTCAATGGCAGTCCCAGGCCCAAGGGAAACACTTGCATCCTCCTGACGACGGTCTTGAGGGAATTGGAAGGAGAGGGAATAGATACCGAGGTGGTCCAGGTGGGCGGGAGGCCCATTCAGGGGTGCATGGCCTGCTACAAGTGCTTCGAGAAAAAGGACAGGCGTTGCGCTGTGGATACCGATTCGCTCAACGGGCACCTGGCAAAGATGATAGAGGCGGACGGGATCCTCCTCGGCTCACCCACCTACTTCTCCGATGTCACCGCGTGGATGAAGGCCCTCATAGAGCGAGCCGGCATGGTCGGCCGGGCCAACGACTATATGTTCAGGGGAAAGATCGGGGCGGCCGTGGTGGCGGTTCGCAGGGCCGGTGGGATCCACGCCTTCAATTCCATGAATCATTTCTTCCTCTTCGGCCAGATGGTGGTGCCCGCCTCCAGCTATTGGAACATAGGCGTCGGTCTGAACCCGGGAGACGTGGAAAAGGACCAAGAGGGGATGCGCACCATGAAGACCCTGGGACAGAACATGGCCTGGCTCCTCAAGAGGCTCCACGGCTAGCCACTTTTTGGGCAATGGCCCATGCGGGGTCTGTCACTTGCATGTCGATGGAGTGCGAGGTCCCACGTCCCTCGGCTTCGGTGCTTCCACGGTGACCCGTTTCTGCGCTATTGCGGGAAAGCCGGGGGATAACGGGTTTCCCACCCCTCGTTTCGCGAGACACAGGACTCCCAGACACAGGGCCTCCCAACCGGACTGACCCATCGTCCTGCCGTCGCGTTTGTTTCTTGACACCTCCTTCGGAGTCTGGTACTGAACTCCAGGCCACATGGCCATCCGAGTCCGTTGGGACCGGTCAGTGCAGGAGAGGAGGGAGACATGGCGAGACTGAACTACGTTGAGCCAGAGGATGCGGATGCCTTCACTAGGAGGCTTTTCGAGCGGATCGGGATGGTACCGAGTCTGTACTGCGTCATGGCCAACTCATCCACACTCTTCGACGGGTTCATCAAGCTGACGGCCTGCCTGGATGCCGCCAAGCTGGACAAGAGACTGCGGGAGATGGTGTACCTGTTGACATCACAGATCAACGGATGCGAGTACTGCCTCGCCTCTCACACATCGACGGCCGTGGAACACGGCGTGCTCACCTTGGACGAGACCTTGGATGCCAGGAGGGGCCGGAGCCAGGACCCCAAGATCGATTCTCTGCTGAAGTTCGCCCGTGAAGTCGTAGAGAAAAGGGGGCATGTCAGCGATGAGACGTTTCAGGCGGTGAAGGGGGCGGGCTTCTCCGACGATGAGATCGTGGAGGCCATAGGGACCATCGCCTTGGCCACCCTTTCCAATTACATAGCCATCGTCGGGCAGCCGGAGCTGGACTACCTGGATGCCCCGCCACTGGATTGACCGGTGCCGGGAGGCTGGGTCCACTGCTATCTCGGAGTTCACTGGGACGACGGAGAGCAATACCTTCTTGTTACGGGTAACGAATCACCGGTCCTTTGATCAAAGGACGGATCGGGCGGGCCAAAGGCCCGCCCGATCCTTATGACAACAAGGCGAAACGTTGGAGGTCAGGCTGCCTTCACCTCTATCTTCTTGGTCGCCTCCTCTTTCGCCTTGGGCATGGTGATGGTCAGGACCCCGTCTTTGTAAGAGGCCTTGACCTTGTCGGCATTCACCTCTACTGGCAGGCGGATGCTCCTGCAGAACGAGCCGTAGCTTCGCTCAACACTGTGGAAGTTCTCTTGCCTCTCCTCTTTTTCCTGCTTGCGCTCCCCGCGGACGGTCAGGACACCGCCTTGAAGGGATATATCGATATCCTTGGGGTCAATCCCCGGGACCTCGACTTTGGCCACCAGGTTCTTCGCACCCTCCGAGATATCCATGGGTGGCACCCAATCACCCTCTTTCAACGACAGCCCGAAAGGCCACTCATGAAAGAGCCGGCCAAATGCGTCCTCCATCTCGCGGTGAAGGTCGGCAAGCTCCATTCTCCTACGCCATGGAATCAGCCCGAACATCTTCGCTCCTCCTTTCCTGTCACGGCCAACATCGCTTGGGCCTTGGTATCGTTCATCTCCTGAAAGGAAGATAAGATCGCGATCCTGCTTGTCAAGACGGACAGGGATCAAAGGTACGGCTTGCAGAGGATCTCGTGGATGCGGATGTCGAAGAAGCTCTGGGCGTTCGCGGGGGAGAGGACCACCGCGGTGTCAGCCCCTCGGCCCGTCCCACCGATGGCTATACAAGGCTCCCCAACCTCGACCAACCCCGCATCCGCAGCCATCAGCGCGATCTCCACGCACACCTTGAAACCTTGACCAAGGGTCCTGAGGGCAAATGCGATCACCTCGTCCATCTGGTACGTGCCCATCTTGACCCTGACGGCCCGGTTTATCCCTCCGAAGGCGTGCATACAGGTCAGCACCTTCCCACCGCCTGCCTCGATGGCGGAGCGGTTCTCCGGAAGCAGCTCCTGGGAATTGGGCGACTTGAATCCTGCAGAGTGAGTTACCACAACCGTCTGAAGCCCCTTGAACCTCTCTACGGCCTTAACGCCCGTCTCCCCCTGGGTGCTGGCAACAAGGATCGTCCGAGCCCCCAAATCCATAGCCCTGGCCAGGGCCACCTCCAGGGTACGATCCGTGTTTTCCGGTCCCGGTTTCTCGAAGTAGATCGTCCGGACCACTCTTTCCCCCATGTCGGAATCCTCCTTTGCAAATCCGGTCTTGAATACCACTCCATGATCTCCACGTTGGTTGGACGTCCTCGGCGATCGTCGGTCACTTGGCCCTTCACCCTTTGCTCGGATTCCTGTGGGTCACCACCAACTTACCCTGGTCCAAGCCCACCGTGAGGGTGGCTCCGTCCAGTATCTCCCCTGTGAGCAGGGCCCTGCCGATCCGGGTCTCGAGCTCGTGTTGCAGGAAACGCT
>CAZOXN010000471.1:0-3086 GCA_964583655.1 uncultured Desulfarculaceae bacterium
TCTTCGGGGAAAAGAGCTCTTCCCGGGATTTCCCTCAGGACAGGTTCAAAGGCCGTGGGCTTGCTGAGTCCATTGGTGGCATCCGGATAGACCGTGACGTAGAGGTCGCGCATGTGCGGGAGGAGGTTTCTGAGATCCGTTCCTTTGCTCACACCCAGACGTCGGCCTTCGTCTTTGAGGACGCAGCAGGGGTGGCGGAGGCTCATGTGCCGCGGGATGCCGAGAACCACGTTGCCTATCTGGAAGATGTGGCCGCAGAGCTCTTCCAGCCCGTCCCGAGCCATGATCCCCCCTCGGCCTCGCCACGCCATGGCATGAGGAATACGGTTGCTTCATACCGGAGATCCGGGAGAAAATCAACAAGAAAGTGAATTGGGAGGAAAGCACTCCAGGGAGGGTACGGTGTCCCTTTGCCAACCGGATTCCATAAAGTCGTGCGGGGCCTGTTGCGGGCTCTACAACTGGCACGATCACGGCCGGGAGACCTTGGTCCTTCTCCTGAGGGGGAGGACGACCCTCTTCCGGTCCTTCGGAAAAGACCTCCAACTGGAGGCGTACAGCCTTGCGGCAAAGGAGTTGACCGCAGGCCGGAAACTCCTGGACGACATCTACAACTGCGAGTTTCTGGGTTTCCTGGACCAGGAGGAGAGGAGGGTAGGGTGCCTCCTCCACCCGTCGGTCAACAGCGGCCGGGACCTCAGGGACAGCTCTTTTTACGGGCCGGGCCTTTGCGCCGGCCATATGTGCCCGAGCCACGAGCATCTCACGGAAACAGAAAAGCTGTCCGTGATAGGGGCGCTGGAGGACTGGTATCTGTACGGGCTGGTGATAACGGACATCGATCTCGTGAAGGAGTTCTCGAGGCACGCCCAGGACCGCCTAGGGGAGGGACTGCGCCCTGAATGCCTTCATGACGAAGGGGTCAGGGCCGCCCTGCGGGTGCTCTTCGAGCTCAAGCTGGCCTGGAGGTTCGCCTCGGCCGAGCCGAGGCTGGGCAAGTACTACTTCACCCACTCCGAATATCGGGTGGCCAGGATAGATTACGAAAAAAGGTGGAAGATCAAGCCCTCGCGCTTCGACAGGATACTGATTAGCCTCTCCTCGGAGTTCCGGACCGAGGCCGAGGTCCGCGAGGCAGAGGCCGTCATCGAGGAGAAGCTGGGAGATTTGGTCCAGGCCTATCAGAAGGCCGCCAAATCTCGGTGTCTGGCACCAGATCTCGCCTAAGTCATTGAAATTGTGTGTGTCGGTTTCTGAGTCTCGCTCAAAGCCACCGACCCCCTCGTCCTGCACCTCCTGGCTCCTTGAAAGAGGAAAGCATACGCTCTCACTGACTTTTCCTTCGTCCGTATGGCTTGTGAGGATGAGAAGGGGGTTCAACCGACCAACGGGTTTCGCACCGCAAGTCCAGGAAACCGGCCGAAATCCCTGTCAGCGGTCCACAGTTCTCGCACGCCGTGGAGACGACACAGCGCTGCAACCCGCGCGTCGTGGACCAGAGGGCCTGCGATGCGCCCTTCCTTCAAGGCGCTTCGAAGTTCCGGCCAGTAGCCATCGGCTTCGGCCAAGAGGATCAGACTCGGGGACTCCAGCCAGGCCTCGACCTGGTCGATGGCACGGGCCAGGGGCGTTGGAGGCGCATAAATCCTGGGATGGGTCACGATGGCCACGAACTCGTGCAGACAAGGCCAGGGGATGGCCCACAGGGTTCTCCCCTCTGCGAGCTCGGCGAGTCGCTGGTAGGCTACGTCATGCCATGGGGAGTCTTACCGATGGGTGTGGACGAGCAAGTTGGTATCCAGGGCGATCACCCGCCTCGGCCCTCGTACGCCGTCTCCTGGATTTTCTCCCAGGAGGCACCCGAAACCCCGGGCTGAAGTCCGTTGCCCTTGAACGTCGCCTTGCGAAGTCGAAAAGCCTTGGCGGCCCTGCGCTGTTCGAGGACCTGTCGGAGGCCCTGTTCCACCATGGCGCGGACGGTCGTCCCTTCGCGAGCCGCAACCTTGCGCGCTTCCTTCAAGAGCGCATCGGATATCTCTACAGTCGTCTTCATACACAAATATGTATCACCGGATATGGAAGGATGTCAAGCGAAGAAACGGCAAAGAGTCTCGCGGTGGTTTGAGGGTCTTGGAGGGCTTGGGGGACATGAGAGTCAAAGGGTGTGCTCAATCTTGCCCGGAGCCCGGCTCATGCACTCCATCCAACGGGGGAAAAAGATGTCCGTGAAGCGGTAAATGCCGCTGCGCTCCTGGAACAGGATGCCTTTGCGGACGAGCGAGTCCAGCGAGGCCTTGATGGAGGAAGAAGGCCCTATCCCGTGCTTGAGCTGGAAGTCCCTGGAGAAAGGCTGGGCTTGGGGCGCGGAGGCGAGGGCCATGAGAAGGAGCCTCTGGGAGGGCGTGACACCTCTCCAAAGCAACTCGTAATGGGGGGAGTCCTGACGCGCGATGGCCTCTGGGAGTTCTTCTATCAGCTCTCTCGTGGCCTTTCTGTCCCGGGCAATGGCAATCTCCCAGAGATTGTGGCAGAGCCGCTGGACATTGTACGGGACGTCCGCACCGAGCTCCAGAATCCGAATCAAATCCTCCCTCGAGGCCTTTATTCGCCCACGCTCCAGCCAGCCATGGATGAATTCCGCGTAAGCCTCCCTGGGGATGGGACCCAGGGCCATGACGCGGCCCATCTTGTAAAAAGCTCTCCTGCGGTCGTTCACCATGGCAAGCATGACCGACGTCTCGGATCCGCAAAAGATGAACCCCAAGTGGTCCTGTCTCTGAATCTCCGAACGAAGGGCCTTTTCCACTGCCTCTCCGTCGTACTTCTGAATGTCGGAGAACTCGTCGATCATGACCGCAAGCCTTTTCTTCTTGCGTGCTGCAAGCTCCCCCGCCCGGTCGAGACCCTCCAGGAGGGCCTCGACCGCCTCCTTGCGCTCCACTACCGGCTCCAAGCCAGCCGAGATCTCACCGTCAGGACCCACGGCCAGCCTGGGCCTGAGTTTCCGCATGGAGGAAAAGACCTTGAGGAGCTTGTCCAGGTCACTCTCGAGTGCCTGAGCCAGCCTGTGGGACATGCCTGCGGCC
>CAZOXN010000472.1:0-3083 GCA_964583655.1 uncultured Desulfarculaceae bacterium
TCAAAGGGGAGATGAGCATCGTGGGGCCTCGCCCCCTCCTGATGCAGTACCTTGCTCGCTACAGCCCGAGGCAGATGCGTCGCCACGAGGTACGGCCCGGCCTGACCGGATGGGCCCAGGTGAATGGTCGCAACGCCATTTCATGGGAGGAGAAGTTCGAACTCGACGTCTGGTACGTGGAAAACCGGTCGCTCTGGCTCGACATCAAGATCATCGCCATGACGATTCTCAAGGTCTTGAGGCGGGAGGGGATCAGCCAGGAGGGCCGGGCCACCATGGAGGAGTTCATGGGGGACGAGGCTCAGAGTAGGGTGGCACCTGCGGAATTCCGAGGATGAGGGTCTCGCGCAAACCCATAGCCATCTTCGGTGCCGGAGGATTCGGTATGGAGGTGGCCACCATCGTAGCGCACCTCAACTCGCTGGATCCGCAGTGGGATCTGATCGGTTTCTTCGACGACGCAGAGCCCGAGGGAAAGCTCGTGGATGGGTATCCAGTGTTGGGGGGAATGGAGGCCCTCAACCGTTGGCCGAGGGAGCTTTTCTTGGTCCTCGCACTGGGGATTCCGCGCACCAAGCGCTCCGTCCACCTGAGAATCTCCAACCCCAGCATCCGCTATCCGGTGCTGATCCATCCCTCGGTGATCATCGGGAATCCCGAGACCGTCTCCATCGGCGAGGGAAGCATCATCTGTGCCGGGACCATCATAACAACCCAGGTCCACCTCGGAAGGCACGTGATCCTGAATCTGGCCTGCACAGTGGGGCATCAGTCGCGGATAGGAGACTATTCTTCTTTCATGCCCACATGCAACGTCTCGGGAGAGGTGGGGATAGGAGAGGCTACCTTCTGGGGCACAGGCTCCAAGATCATCAACCGCAAGAGGGTGGGCAACGACGTGACCGTGGGCGCAGGGGCTGTGGTCATAGAGGATCTCCCCGATGGCGTCACGGCGGTCGGGGTTCCCGCCAGGGTGGTGAAGGAGGGATCATGAACTTTTCATCCAGACGGATTTTCCTTTCCCCTCCGCACATGAGCGGCCAGGAGGCGGCATTGGTGGAAGATGCCTTCAGGAGCAACTACATCGCCCCCTTGGGACCCATGGTCGATGCATTCGAGCAGGAGTTCGCCGAGAAGGTGGGCATGGCACACGCGCTGGCGGTATCCAGCGGGACAGCGGCCATGCACCTTGCCCTCCGGGTCCTGGGGGTGGGGCCCGGGGATGTGGTCCTGGCCTCGACCCTGACCTTCATCGGGAGCGTCACTCCCATTCTGTTCCAGGGCGCCACCCCGGTCTTCATAGACTCTGACCCCGAGACCTGGAACATGGACCCTCGGCTCCTGAGAGAGGCTCTGGAGGCGCTGGGCCGGGAGGGGCGGCTTCCCAAGGCCGTAGTCCCCACGGACATCTACGGTCAGTGCGCCGACTACGACGGGATTCGGCAAGAGTGCGACCGATATGGGATCCCCATGGTGGTGGATGCGGCGGAATCCCTGGGCGCCACTTACAAAGGCAAGCCCGCTGGCTCCCTGGGATTCGCGGCGATTCACTCCTTCAATGGCAACAAGATCATCACCACATCGGGCGGTGGAATGCTTGTCTCCAATGACGCCCGGTTCATTGAGAAGGCCAGGTTCCTGTCTCAGCAGGCCAGGGACCCGGCCCCGCACTATGAACACTGGGTGTGGGGATACAACTATCGCATGAGCAACATCCTGGCCGCCATCGGGAGAGCACAGCTCAAGGTGCTGGAGGAGCGCGTGAGACGAAGGAGGGAGATCTTCCATCAATACCGGCGAGCTTTGGACAGGGTCCCGGGGATCTCCTTCATGCCCGAGGCACCTTACGGCCGCTGCACCCGTTGGCTCACGGTGATCCTGGTCGAACCGGAGCTCTTCGGGGCCGACCGCGAAGCGATCCGTCTGGCCCTGGAAGCAGAGAACATCGAGTCCAGGCCCGTATGGAAGCCCATGCACATGCAACCGGTGTTCGAGATACGGGCTGGAGGGCTCAGGCTGGAGGGCGAAAAAGAGGCCACGGGGAGCGCTAGAACCCCCAATCCCTTTGGGGATAAGACAAATCGCTGGCCGGCGTGGGCGGTGGGCGGGAAGGTGGCCGAGACCCTCTTCGAGAAAGGGCTTTGCCTCCCGTCTGGCACAGCCATGACCGATTTGGACATCCATCGAGTGGTGCGCACAATCCTGGGGTGCGCCAAGGCATGGAAAACCAGCGCCGGACAGGCCGGGCCGGAAGAGGGGAACCACGCACAGGGGCGGACAACTTGAAGGCCTTGATTCCCGGTATACTTGCTGCCGCGGCCTTGGGGGTATCCTACCTGCCCGTGGTGGAGAGCCTGGTCAGCCAATGGCTGGCCAATGATGACTTTTCCCATGGATTGCTCGTCCTGCCCGTGGCCCTGTATCTGGGTTGGCAGAAACGGGATAGGCTCAGGGCTGTCCCCATTAGGACCGATTGGCGTGCCCTCTTCATGCTCCTGGCGGCAGGCTTCGTATATGTGCTGGGGGAACTAGGCGCAGAGCTCTTCACGGTGCGGGTCTCCCTGCTTCTCTTCGTCATCGGGCTTGTCTGGTTCCTCTACGGGCCTTCGGTGCTCAAGGTGCTGCGGTTTCCCCTGGCCTTTCTTTTTCTGATGCTTCCCCTCCCGGGGTTCATCTACCGGAACCTCACTTTCCCCCTTCAGCTCATTTCCTCCAAGTGGTCCGTGCAGTTGCTTCAGTTGGCCGGGGTGAGCGCATACCGGGAGGGGAACGTCATAGACCTGGGGTTCATGACCCTCCAAGTGATGGAGGCCTGCAACGGACTGAGGTTCATTCTGCCGCTTTTGACCCTCGGGGTGCTTTTCGCGTACTTCGGGCGAAAAGTCCTTTGGAAACGTATCGTGCTCGTGGCCGCCACGGTGCCCATAGCCATGCTGGCCAATGTGCTGCGCATAAGCGGCACGGGTATCCTGGCCGCGCACTGGAGCCCCGAGGCGGCCGAGGGCTTCTTTCACTCCTTCTCGGGGTGGTTCCTGTTCATGGTGTGCTTCGCGCTGTTCGCCCTACTCAATTTCCTCTTGATG
>CAZOXN010000473.1:0-3081 GCA_964583655.1 uncultured Desulfarculaceae bacterium
GGTCCGGCCGAGTTGGCAATAGATGCAGTCGTACGTGCAGGTCTTGAAAGGTATGACATCGATCCCCAGCGACCGACCAAGCCGTCGCGAAGGGACCGGTCCGAAGGCGATCTTCATGATCTGGGGGTACCTCCTGTTCGCTCCCCTCCGCAAGGGATCCACGGGCCCAGAGACATCAACCCCGGCGCTACAGGGAGAGGAACCGCCGGAGGCTTCTGTCATAGGTCCTCTCCACCTCCGCAGGGAAGAAACACGCCGGCAGCTCCCCGTGGCCCCTGTGATACTCAAGGCACTCGCAGCAAAGGCCCTTTCTCGCACAAGGCTCGTACGAACAGTTGCACTTCTGCAGGTTCTTCTTGTAGTTCTTGCACTCCTTCTGTGTCATCGCCTCTCCTGTCTTCGTGAGATTCTTTCAATACAGCTTCATCGATCTCCACGGGCAATGTGACTCCCATCCTCCTACGGTCGTCCATGGTCTTCCCTGTACTGATGGACCTGGTACATGAAGGCCTCCAGGCGGTTCTGGGTGGAGGTCTCCCCCTGTCCATCGTAAAAGAGGTTCAGCACGGGGAGATGACCGTGCTCCTCCCTGAAGCGCTTGAGCACCCCCATCACGATGGTCCCTGGCATGCACGTGAATGGTCCCACATTGACGATGCCCGAGACCCCCTTCCTATAGAAATCCTGGGACTTCCCGAGGCTCAGTATGGCCTCGCCCTCGAAGGAGTCATGTATGTACGGGGCCGCGAGCCTCAGGGTCTCCGGGATGGTCGGTTCGTGGAGGTTGCGCACCAGCCCTTGGAATATGCCCTCCATCCGATGCTCGTCCCGTCTCTGGAACCACTCCTTGAGGGCCGTGCGCAGGTAGTTGCCCCATTGGCGGTCCCGCACCGAGTGACGTTTGGAGACGGTGTTGATGTAGAGGAGCCACTCGGAGATGGGAGGCATCCACACCACCCCCCCCAATGCCTCGAGACGGCGGATCAACTGCTCGTTGGCAAAGGGGTTGGAACGTATGTAGATCTCCCCCACGATCCCCACCACCGGCCTGTCGTCCAAACCCCGACGTGGGATGGCAGCGAAGGACTCCCTGGCCTTCTCCACAATGGGGAAGATCTCCCCATTGCCTCTTCGAAGCTCCTGGCAGATCTCCTCCAGGAATCTCCTGTACACGCGGTCCGCCTGCCCATGTACAGCCTCGTACGGCCTGATCTCCCAGAGGGCCTTCTGCAGGAAGTCCACCGCGACCACCCCTCGCCATCCCAGCCTGACGAAGGTCTTGCCGATGATACCCAGCTCGCCATACATGGCCTGGTCTTGTACCGGGGAGTAAATCGGGACGTCTTGAAGCCCTATCTCGTCCAGGACCAGCCTGTGAAATCGGTTGTACTGCCCGAAGCGGCAGGGGCCTGATCCACCTGGCATGAAGAAGGCGCTGCGGTCACGATCGAAATCGGGTCGGCGTGTCCAGGCCACCATGTCGCCCGTGGTCAGTATGCAAGGATAGCATTCCCTGCCTGAGGTGAACCTCCTGCCGATCCGCAAACTCTCCTCGGTCGTCTCCGGAAGGACCTGCGCTGCCACACCGCATGCCTCAAAGGCCGCGGCCACTGCCAGGGCCTGGTCAGTCATGTATGGCAGATAGACCACCCTCTCCCGCTGAAACCCGTGGAACCCCATCCTTCGTATGGGCCGAAGCGGACCCGCGGCCTGGCTCGGGGCATGCGGCAGGCTGTCCAAGAAGGCCTCCAGACGCGTGATCGCCCCCACGTCGGAGCTGTGTTCATCTATCTCAATCTGCAAGAAGGGCTTCTCGCCCATGGCATTGCGAAAGAAGTGTGCGATGAAGGAGTCCGGACCGCAGCCGAAGTTCGTTATGTAGATCCCGTAGAGCTGGGGGCGCTCGCGCAGGAGCTTGGCCGCGGTCATGAACCTCTGGCCATACCTCCAGTAATGGCTCATGACCTCCTCGTCCGGCTCGACCTCGTCCAGGGGGAGGGCATCGAGGGGTATGGAGACCACGCCCAGGTCCCTCAGCTTGCGCGGGAGATTCAGGTTGAGGCCAGAATCGCATCCATTGTAGACCCGGCTCACTATGACCATGGCCCTCTCTTCCGGACCGAGGGCGGAGAGTGTCTCCCTGCCCATGGCCTGCACAGAGCGATAAAACCGCTCTTGCGCCTCCTCGGCCCGCTCGATGGCGCTCTTCACCCTCCGGGCCTCGGCCCCGAGGGATCTTCCGAACTCCCTGAGGGCTCGGTGGAAGACCCTCTTGGGTGCCCCGAGGCGAAAGGCAGGGCAATGCAGGGTAACCCCGAGGGAAGGGAAATCGAAGGCCGAGCGCACGGTGTAGGGAATGGTCTGGACATAGGGACAGTTGAGCCCATGGGGGAGCCCTTCTCTCCTCTGGCGCATGTCTATGAGACTCGGTAGGAAGATCCCTTCTACCTTCTTGTCCAAGAGGTTCTCCACGTGCCCGAAGGCCACCTTCACAGGGAAACAGGTCTCCGCCACGACCCTCTCGAGCCCGCGGTGGATGATCGGCTTGGTGGTGGGGTCGGACAGGACCACCTCGAAACCGAGCTCCGTGAAGAAGGCCTTCCAGAAGGGGAGGAGTTCGTGGAAGAATAGGGCCCTCGGGATCCCTATGCGAGGTCCACCCCCTTTCGGCCGCTCATGGCCGCAAGACAGGAGGAGTTCCTCCCTCCGAGCGAACAGATCAGGCAGGTCCCTGCGTCTCTCACCCTGGGCTTGGCTCCTGCTGATCTCGTACCTCTCGCACCTCCCACCGTAGAACAGGGGGCGTGACTCCCCGGCCACTGTAACCTTCTTGATCTCGCAACGATTGGGACAGCCGTTGCACTCGAAGGGGGAGATCTCGTAAGGACGCTCCGCCAGATCGAACCCCTTGAAGTCGCTATAAGGCTTGCGGTTCTCCCTCTGGGCCAAGAGGGCGCATCCTATCGCGCCCGTCACCTCGTGGTGAGGGGGGACGATCACTGGCCTGCCCAGGACCTTCTCGAAGGCGGCCACGATGGCACCGTTGAACGCTGGCCCCCCCTGGAAGAAGATCCTCTGGCC
>CAZOXN010000474.1:0-3079 GCA_964583655.1 uncultured Desulfarculaceae bacterium
TCATTCCCTGATCTGTGCGAGCGGATCCTGGCCGGGGCGAGGCTCAAGGCGTGAAGATGGCATTTCCCCTCTTAGTGCGGAAATGGGCCCACACCCCCCCGATGATCCCTCGTGACAGGTCATGTGGCACTGGCCAAAAAGCTCGTGCCATCGTGAACCCTTTGGGACGGTGGGTCTCCTCCAGCACTGAGGAGATCATCTTGACCGAACCTCCGTCACACATCATCTCTCAGTAACGGTAGGTGCCCCTTGGTGCCTCCTGACCACGTCCCTTCCCTGTCTCCAATTTGTCCTGATCTGACAATGAACTGTGTTACACGTGAAGGAAAGACGGTGCTCAATAGCGGAAAAGGAGGGACTACCGATGGAAATGAGAAGGAGAGGGTTCGTAAGGTGTGATCACCTTGTCGCGAAGGAGAGCAACGCCATATTCCTGGCGGACCTCCATGTTGCTGAGATGTCTTATCATCAAGGGATGGAGCCCGAGGTCTTGGCGAAGCTCCGGGTGGGCGATAAGTCTGTCCTTCGGAGAGAACCGGATAACCCATAGGACGCCAAAGCCGTAGAGCTGTACCCGCAGGACGGGGAGAAATTCGGCTATCTCCCCAGGGATGATCATAGGGTCATTGCTTCGTTTACGGATGCGGGAGTGGAGATTGGGCGGGTGCTTTGCTTCTTAAACCCCAAGGCACCGCCGTGGTTGCGCGCGGCGGCAGAGGTCTTTGAGTTAGTTTGAGGGGATCTCAGAGGCGGCCTGAGCCTGGCTTGATATGTTCGACTGGTTTTTCACCGTGTGCCTGGCGATCCTAGCGGCTCGAATCCTGTCGTGGCCGTTCAGGATCTTTTTCCCCGTATTGGGGGAGCTGAGTTTCTTGCTGTTCGTTCTTGTGGCCCTGAGGCAATACTCACCGGCAGTCGCCTTGGCGGTCCTTTTCTTTCTGGCAATGAGAACGGTGTCAGCGTTGACGGCCACCTTCACACGAGGACTTGACCCTGGCGCTAAGACGGTCCTTGGACTGACTGTCATCGTGGATTCATCCATACAGGCGCAATTTGAAATCCCGGTCGAGGTGGGCCGGCAGGCGTGCGTCACTGTTCCTGTCTCCCCTGCCGAGAGGAAACCACTCCCTCCTGTGAGCGTTCGCGGGCCCATGAGGAGCTGGTCTTTGACTTCTCCGGGTTTCCAAGGCCGTGAACCTACGGCCAGCGGTTCCCTGATGCGAATTCCGCTGGAGGAAGTCTCGAATTCGGTAGAGCACGAGAGATTGGAAATGCTACTAAGGGTCACGCTTATTCCCCCGGCAGATTGCAAAGTGGAGGCCCTGATAGTCCACGGGGGCTAAAATGTCATCAGCTGTCAACGTTGGTGTAGCGAACAGGTTGTCACGCCCTGTCTTCCCTTGCTGGGCGTCTTTCTTCAATCCTGATCGGTTGACCGCCTTCGGGTCTCTTGATAGGATTGGCCAGTCACATCTTACAGGCTAACGGAGGCGGGCATCCCACTTGGAGTGGGGCGTGGTTTCCCCCTGGAGGGTCTGTGAGGCTGAAAGGGACATCCCGAGGCGAAACCTAAAGAGCGGGAGGGCCAACGTGATGACAGGTTGGGGACATCCCGGAGGGAAATTGAGGGAAGTTGGGGCAGCCGCTCTTTCAGACGTCGAGTTACTAGCCATACTCATATCCACCGGTATCAAAGGCAAGTCGGCTGTGAGGATAGCGGAGGAGGTGATCTCCCGTTTCGGTTCACTCTATGGGATGTCCAACATGCCCCTGGAGAGGTTTCTGGAGATCAAAGGGCTTTCCGATGTGAAGATCATCCGCATTGCAGCCGCATTCGAGATAGCCCGTCGTGTGTCGAGAGGGAGATAACCGTGACAAAGAAGAGCAAGATCCTTGAAAAGGGCAGCCGGCTGCCTGACCTCAGGGAGGCCCGCCTTGACCGAACGGTGTCCGAATACCTTAGCGCTGTGAGGGAGCTTAAGAGCGAATCCGCGCGTTCGCAGCGCTTTACATTGCTTCTCAACGATCTCTTCGGTGTACAGCCCGGATTCATAGAGGAGTACGTCGCGGGGGTGGAGAAGTATTTGAAAGCCCGTGAGAAAGATGCCCTGGTAAGAGGCAGGACAGATGAGCTTTTTGGCAATGTCATCATCGAGTTCGAACGCGACCTGACCGAGCGGGGTAAGCTGGCGGAGGCGGAAGGGCAACTCCAGAAATACGTAGCCTGCCTCTGGTCGCAGGAGCCGGCGAGTGCACGCACGAGGTACCTCTGTCTGGCCACCGACGGAGTCCGCTTTCAAGTCTACACCCCGGTCCTGTCGGGGATCGGCGATCTTAGCATCTCACCTGGGGAAGTGGGGCTGCGAGCGGTCGATCAGATAGACGCCGGCCGGACAGGACCCCCCAGGGAGCTGTACTACTGGCTGGATCGTTATCTGGTGCGCAGGGAGATTTTGGCACCTCGAAGCGAGAACATCGTCAAAGACTTCGGTCTTCGGAGCCATGCCTTCCAGGTGGCAGCGCAGGAGTTGCTGGCCGGCTGGAACAGGCTCAAGGTGAAGCCGCAGTTCGGTGTAGTTTACGAGGCATGGGAGAGATACCTCCGTATAGTCTACGGGAGCGCCCTGGCAGACGACGAGCTTTTTGTCCGGCATACCTATCTGGCTGCTTTGGCCAAGATGATGGCATGGTCCCGCCTGAGCGAAGGGAACTCGGTGCCGGGTGATGATGAAATACTCGCAGTGTTGGAAGGGCAGTTCTTCAAGGACCGGGGCATCGAGAACTTCTTGGAGGAGGACTTCTTCTCTTGGCCCGCTCGTGGAGAGGCGCGGGAGGTGGGGGTCGAGGTATCCCGCTTGCTCTTGGGGCCGTTGCGCAACTACAACTTGCGGGAACTCTCCGAAGACGTCCTCAAGTCCCTATACCAGGAACTGATTGACCCCAAGACCCGCCACGACTTGGGGGAGTATTACACCCCTGACTGGTTGGCAGCCCGCATGGTGAGAAGACTCCTAGCCGGGTCGCCCGTTGCCACGATTTTGGATCCGTCCTGTGGCTCAGGCACATTCCTATACCAGGC
>CAZOXN010000475.1:0-3077 GCA_964583655.1 uncultured Desulfarculaceae bacterium
GCATGGATCTGGCCATGTAGGCAGAGCGGCTCCGGGAGGAGATGAGGGCCACCACCTCAGAGGCCAAACGGAAGAAGATCGCCAAACAGTTGAAGGTAGTAGAGGGCTTCCGCTTTTCTGGAAACAGACCGGAGTGGATGATCCTCGACGTGATCCCTGTGCTTCCGCCGGACTTGCGGCCCCTTGTCCCTCTGGATGGTGGGCGGTTCGCCACGTCCGACCTCAATGACCTTTATCGCAGAGTCATCAATAGAAACAACCGCCTCAAGCGTCTCTACGAGCTGAACGCCCCGGATATCATCATCCGCAATGAGAAGCGGATGCTCCAAGAGGCCGTGGATGTCCTGTTCGACAACGGCAGGCGGGGCAAGGTCATCACTGGTCCCAACAAACGTCCTTTGAAGTCCCTGAGCGATATGCTCAAAGGGAAACAGGGCCGGTTCCGGCAGAACCTGCTCGGCAAGAGGGTCGATTACTCAGGCCGCACGGTGATCGTGGTCGGTCCAAACCTGAGGCTCCACCAGTGCGGGCTGCCCAAGAAGATGGCCCTGGAGCTTTTCAAGCCCTTTGTGTATCGAAAGCTCGAGGAGAAGGGTTACGTCACCACCATAAAGAGCGCCAAGAAACTGGTGGAGAAGGAGACCCCGGAGGTCTGGGATTGCCTGGAGGAGGTCGTCACGGAGTACCCAGTCCTGCTGAATCGTGCCCCGACCCTCCATCGGCTCGGCATCCAGGCCTTTGAGCCGATCCTCATCGAGGGGAAGGCCATACAACTCCATCCCTTGGTGTGTGCGGCCTTCAATGCGGATTTCGACGGGGATCAGATGGCAGTGCATGTGCCCCTCTCCGTGGAGGCTCAGGTGGAGGCACGCGTCTTGATGCTATCCAGCAACAACATCCTGAGCCCTGCCCACGGCAAGCCGATCATAGTCCCCACCCAAGAGATCGTGCTCGGACTCTACTATCTGACACGCCATCGGGAGTTCGCCAAAGGCGAGGGGAAGGTCTTCTCGGGGCCAGAGGAGGTCAGGGTGGCATATGACGTGGCCGAGGTCGATGTCCATGCCAGGGTCAAGGTGCGACTCGAGGGCCAACTGGTGGAGACCACAGTGGGACGAGTCCTGCTCAGGGAGATAGTGCCTCCGGAGATCCCCTTCGATGTCTATAATCGGCCCATGAGGAAGAAGGAACTGGCCAATCTCATAGATCACTGCTACAGGTTGGCCGGGCACAAGAAGACGGTGGTCCTGGCAGATAGACTGAAGGATCTTGGCTATCACTTCGCCACCTTGGCCGGGGTCTCCATCTCCATGAAGGACATGATCATCCCCGAGACCAAGGAGGAGATCATCCGAGAGGCCCAGGCCCAGGTTCAGGACCTCGAGGAACAGTACGCGCAGGGCTGGATTACGGACGGCGAGCGATACAACAAGGTAGTGGACATCTGGGCCAATGCCACGGAGAAGGTGGCGGAGGACATGGTGCATCGCTTGCGCACTGAGAAGGTCACTGCCCCGGATGGCTCCGTAGTGGAGGTGGAAGGGTTCAATCCCATCTACATGATGGTGGATTCAGGGGCCCGCGGGAGTCACCTCCAGATAAGGCAGCTCGCTGGTATGAGGGGGCTCATGGCAAAGCCCTCCGGGGAGATCATAGAGACCCCCATCACTGCCAACTTCCGAGAAGGACTCACGGTTCTGCAGTATTTCATCTCCACTCATGGGGCCCGCAAGGGGCTGGCGGACACGGCGTTGAAGACCGCCAACTCCGGTTACCTCACGCGACGGCTCGTGGATGTCTGCCAGGACGTGGTGATCCAGGAGCACGACTGCGGCACCACCGACGGCGTGGAGATGACCTCCCTGGTGGAGGGCGGGGAGATCATCGACGAGGTGGGCGACCGGGTGCTGGGGAGGATAGCATTCGACGACCTTGAGAACCCGCTGGCCGAGGGGGACGCTGACCGGTACATCGTACGGGCCAATGAGATGATCGATGAGGAGGCGGTCAGGAAGATCAAGGAAGGTGGCATAGACCGCGTGAAGATCCGCTCGGTGCTCACTTGCAAGTCGAGGTACGGACTGTGCGCCATGTGTTACGGCCGTGACTTGGCCCACGGGAGGCTCGTGAACATAGGGGAGGCGGTGGGGATCATAGCGGCGCAGTCCATAGGGGAGCCAGGCACTCAGCTCACCATGAGGACTTTTCATATCGGCGGGATCGCGGCTGGCAAGGCCGAGCAGAGCAAACTCTACAGCCGTCATGCCGGCAAGGTGGTCTACGACAAGCTCAGCCCCTTGCGCAAGGGGAAAGATTTCGTGGTGATGAGTCGATACGGGGCTATCATCATCGTGGACGAGAGCGGGCGCGAGAGGGAGCGTTACCCGGTGATCTATGGGGCGTATCTCAAGGTGGCTGACGGGCAGCGAGTGGAGCGCAATACCTTGCTGGCCGAATGGGACCCGTTCACAACACCCATCATAACGGAGACCGGTGGGAGGATAAAGTTCGGGGATATCATCGACGGGGTGACCATGACCGAGAAGAAGGATCCGGTCACCGGGCACTCCACCAAGGTCATCGTGGAGACCAAGGACCCTGACCTCAGGCCTCGTGTCTCCATAAAGGACGAGAAGGGCAGGACGCTCAAGGTGCGGGGCAGCGAGCACATGGCGCGCTACCCCATGCCCGTCGGTGCCCTCATAGCTGTGGAAGAGGGCAGTCTAGTGGAGGCCGGCGACATCCTGGCCAAGATCCCGAGGGAGACGACCAAGACAAAGGACATAACCGGCGGATTGCCAAGGGTGGCGGAGCTCTTCGAGGCGAGAAGACCGAAGGAATACGCAGTGATAAGCGAGATAGACGGGGTAGTCTCCTTCGGGAAGGACACCAAGGGAAAACGCAAGGTGATCGTCACCCCTGAGGTCGGGGACCCCAGGGAATACATGATCCCCAAAGGGAAACACATCGCGGTCCGGGAGGGGGACAGGGTGCTGGCCGGGGAGCCGCTCATGGACGGGCCCTCCAACCCGCACGACATCCTGAGGGTGAAGGGAGAGAAGGAACTGGCCAAGTTC
>CAZOXN010000476.1:0-3073 GCA_964583655.1 uncultured Desulfarculaceae bacterium
TCCCTCAGCCAGAGCCACACAAGATAACCACCCCCTATCTCACATACCCCGGCCAGGACAAAAAGCGCCATGGACTTGAGGATCCACATGTTGCCCTCCCCACGCGACCTCGGTGACGCCTTCTCCGGGACGATGCAAGGAGGAAGGCCGTCCCGGAGCACTCGGCGAGAAAAGATATCTCACACCGTGCCGGATTGTCGACTCTTCGGACAGCCAGTCCGTGCCAGCACTACTATCCCTCTCCTTCGTCGAGGTCGAACCGACCAGGCCTTCGGGGGATGAGTCTCTCCATTTCCCCTGAACCAGCCGCGCCATCTAGAAGCCGCGCCTCACGCCACCTGTTTATCTCCTGGCCGTGTATCCTGTAATGCCCGTAAGTGTCGAGCCTGAGCCTGCGGCGAAAGCGCGTCTCCCTAGAGAATTGGTCCTCTGACCCACCCTGGAGGAATTCCACAAGCCGCCTATGTGTCACCTCTTGTTCGCGAAGCACCTCGCCGAGCGAAAGCCCCCTCTTCTTGTCGGTCATCATGGCGTTGAAGGCATCGATGCCGCCGTAGATTTCGGAATACCTAGGTGGCTTGAGGCCTTGAAGGATGAGCGGCAGATACTTGATGGCCTCCTCTTCCCACCAGGTGACGTGGGCTATGAGGTCTCTCACAGACCAATCGCCCGTTACCCGTGGCCCCATCAACTCGGACTCCGTGAGCCCCCCATAAGACTCCTTGAATCCCTCCCACGCCTTGGCAAGGCCCCTGAGAACCCTCCATCTAGCCACGGCCGAACACCCGGCACGCGCAGGGCACTGATGCACCCGCATCTCCCACCTCCGTCCAACCTCGAAGGCTTCGAGAAATCTGGACAAACAGATCCCTGACATTTCCTTTTCATCATGTATGAGCGGTAGAGGCGGAGTCAAGCTGCCTTTCGGAGTAGCTCCCGCAGGACGCGCTTCCGTGTTAGAATGGATCACAGATGGTCGCTGCCCCAGCGACACATTTGGAAGGAGGGCGTATGATGAGAACATTGGGACTCGCTATCATCTCATGTCTCTTGATCCTTCTGGGGACCGCCCGCCTCGCCTTTGCCGACAAGTCAGCTGTCTCGATATCAGCGCCTGCAGCCGCTGCCAAGGGGGAGGAGGTGATCGTCAAGATCACGGTGACCCACAGCGCGAACAGCTCCCTGCACTACACCCAGTGGCTCAAGGTTTGGGCCAACGGCAAGGAGCTCGCAAGCTTCATTTACAGTGGGAGCCAACTGCCCGAGGGCGCCACCTTCGCCAAGGAGCTGAAGACCAGGATAACAGAGGACACTGAGATCAAGGCCGAGGCTAGCTGCAACATCCACGGGAGCAAGGGACCCCAAACCGTCAAGATCATTGCGCGATAGCCTGGCCGTTACATCGCCATGGAGGCAAGGGATGGTGGGGATGTCTATCGCACATGATCGAGGCCGTGAGGAGATGCCATGACCCTCTTGGGCGTATCCGTCATCCTGATCCTGGGTATCGTGAACTTGATCTTGATCCTCTTTCAGATCGGCACCGGACTGAGGTGGATCAAGGTGCCCTTGGCCATCCATAGGCGGGGCGCATTCGCGCTACTTCTAAGCAGCTTGGCCCACGCCACATTGGCTTTTCTGGCAAGCTGAGAGGCCAACGAATCAAGAGACACGGGCGGAATCCCTCCGCGTGCGACGGTTCGGGCCCACGGGACCGTTTCGCGGAGAGTGCTCTTCGCACCCACTAGGGCACGGATCTCGGGGATGGCTCGCCCTCCCCTCTCCATCTTCACCCTGTGGGGGCCGCCCCAGCCGAGATGCCCCGACAAGGCAGAGGGTCCGGCAGCCCGGTTGCGGCACCTTTGATTTGTGCCTTGGGGTATGCTAGAAAAAATCGTCGTGGCCAGGCGAGCCAACAGTGTCGAAAGGAGGGCCCGGAGGTGGAATCGAGGACTGGCGTCGTAAAGGACAGCATCTTCATGGAGCATCGTCCCGGTGATTACCATCCCGAGAGCCCTCAGCGGCTGGAGGTACTTTACGAGATGCTGGAGGACCCCGACATCCAGGGATCCTTTCAGTCCATCCCGCCCAGGCCCTGCGAACGCGCGGATCTGGAGCGGGTCCACGAGGGCCGGTACATAGACAGGGTCGCGGCCACCGCCGGCAGGCAGAGGGTTTCCCTGGACCCCGACACGCAGACCTCTCCGAGGTCCTATGAGGCTGCGCTACTAGCGGCGGGAGGGTGTCTCGAGGCGGTGGATCGGATCCTGTCAGGAGAGATCCAAAACGCCTTCGCCATGATCCGCCCGCCGGGGCACCACGCCGAGGCATCCCGCGCCATGGGCTTCTGCCTGTTCAACAACGTGGCCGTGGTAGCGCGCTACGCCCAGGCCAAGCACGGCATCTCCAGGGTGATGATCGTGGACTGGGACCTCCACCACGGCAACGGGACCCAGTGGACCTTCTACGAGGACCCCACCGTCCTTTATGCCTCCACGCATCAATTCCCCTACTACCCGGGGAGCGGGGCCTTCCAGGAGATCGGGCGGGGCAAGGGGGAGGGATACACCTTGAACATCCCGCTGTCCGTGGGACACGGCGATTCGGAATACGTCGGCATCTACCGGAGGATCATCGCCGGCGTCGGCAGGGCCTTTGGCCCGCAGCTCCTGATCGTCTCGGCAGGCTTCGACATCTACCAGGGGGATCCCCTGGGCGGCATGGGTGTCACCCCCGCGGGCTTCGGCCTCTTGGCGAGGACCCTCCTCCAGATGGCAGAGGATACATGTCAGGGCAGGGTGCTGGTATCGTTGGAAGGAGGCTACGACCTCCAGGGGCTTCGCATGGGAGGAAAGGCCGTGCTCAAGGAGCTCACCGGGCGGCTCTCCTCGGATCTGGATCCCCTCGAGGTGGAGCTCCCAGGCAGGGATAGGGTGGATGCCCTGGTCCAGCGGGTGATGCAGGCCCATGGGGAACGGTGGAAGGGGGCCCTGACATGAAGATCAGCAAAGAGGACGTCGAGCACGTGGCCCAACTGGCCAGGCTGAGCTTCGAAGAGGAGGAGATCGAACGC
>CAZOXN010000477.1:0-3064 GCA_964583655.1 uncultured Desulfarculaceae bacterium
CAGGTAATTGCGACTCAGGGCCAATCTATCAAGATACGCCTTCACCAGCTACTTCCTCTTGAACAAAGAGAGCAGCCTCTGCCGGTTGCGCCTCACGAAGAACCCTCCGACCCCCAGGATAATCCCCAAGGCCACCAGACTGTTCAACCACTTGAGACCGAAGGTGAAGGGCTGCTCCTTCAGGGAAGGGATCAGGTGAGTAGCCCCCACGACCCCGAACATGCTCCTCTCGATCCTCGGCTTGTGGCAATCGTTGCAGACCCCATTGTAAAGACGAGAGGGGCCATGGACCGCGTCCTCCTGATGGCACATGATGCAGACCTTGGTGCTGAAGGACATGGATGTGTCCTGCTTCCTGTGGGCAGGGACCCTGAAGGTCGCCAATCTCCCTAGGATCCCTTCCGATTCGATCTCTTCGTGACACTTGGCGCACGTCTCTCTGACGCGGTGGACATGGACGAGAGAGTGCGGATCTTCCTTGCGTCTTACGTCATGTTTGGTGTGGCAGTCGTGACACTGCGGCAACTCCTTATCGGTAAGCCCGACCCTCTGGGCATGGACCGTGGCCTCGAACGACTCGCACTCCTGGGGGTGGCAACGGCTACAGTCGACCTTCTGGAAACCGCCTCGCGGATGAACGTAAGGGTTGGCCTCGCGGTGGCAGTCGACGCACATGACCCCTGCCAACCTGTGCAAGTCCCTGTCCCAAGAGGTCCTGTTCACCCCGATGCTCCTCAAAGATCCCGAGGGCAGCACCTGCACCAAAGCCCCCTCCCCGTGGCATTCCAGGCACTCCCGGTCCTGGAAGGGTGCAGCAATCCCCACTAACGGCCAAAGCGTCACAGAGAGCAGTAACCAGAACGCGCAGCAAAGGTTCTTCATGATCCGGAGCCGTTCGCCTTCGCCAATCCCCGCGGGCCCGACAGCCCAGTACGCCATCAACTCACGCAGCGACGACATGCCAGGTCAGCTCCCGCCATGTGAGGTCATGGCCCTCTCGACGATCTCAGCTATGTCGAGCACCGGCACAGGGGTCTCCATATCCTTCGCCTTTATCCCATCCTCCATCATGGTCATGCAGAAAGGACAGGCCGTGCAAATGGTCGATGGGCTCAACTCCAAGGCCTGCTCGGTCCTCATCTCGTTGATGCGTCTTCCGTGATGTTCCTCCATCCACATCCTGGCGCCGCCAGCCCCACAACAGAACGCCCTGTGGCGATTTCTTTTCATTTCATGCAGGGAGGCACTGGGGAGCCTGGATAGGACTTTCCTCGGGGCTTCGTAGAGGTCGTTGTACCGGCCCAGATAGCATGAATCGTGATAGACCAGCCTCATCCCCTGTCCACCTGGGGGGATGATCAGCCTTTCTTCTTCTAGCAGTTGGGCGATGAGCTCCGTATGGTGTTTGACCTCGTAGTTACCCCCGAACTGGGGGTACTCGTTCTTGATGGTGTTGTATCCGTGGGGACAAGTAGTAACGATCCTCTTGACCTGATATCCGTTCATTACCTCGATGTTCTGTTGGGCCATGATCTGAAAGAGGTACTCGTTGCCCGACCTCCGCGCCGAATCCCCACAGCACCCCTCCTCCTGTCCGAGGATCCCGAATCTCACGTTGGCCCTTTGGAGGAGCTTGACAAAGGCAGTGGCCACCCGTTTGCTTCTATCGTCAAATGATCCCGCGCACCCGACGTAATAGAGCCATTCCACGTCCGGGTCCTCCGCCAAGGTCTTGACACCCAGTTCCTTTGCCCAGTCACCCCTGGTGGTGAGCCCCATCCCCCAGGGATTGCTGTTGACCTCGAAGTTCTTGAAGACGGCGGTCACCTCCTTGGGAAACCTGGATTCCACCATCACGAGATACCTGCGCATATCGATGATCTTGGGCATCTGCTCGATCAGGACAGGGCACTGTTCAACGCAATTCCTGCACGTGGTACAGGCCCACAGTTCGTCGTCCGTGATGTAGTCCCCTATCAACGACTTGCCCTCGGTCTCCCCTTGGCCCTCCGATGGGTCTCCTCCTTGGTTGCGCCTCTGGGCCAGGAGGGCAGGGGCCTTCTCCTCCAGGCAGCGTTTGGCATCCTGGATGATCTTCTTGGGAGAGAGGGGCTTTCCGCTCAGGTAGGCCGGGCAGTTGTCTTGGCAACGCCCGCAACGAGTGCAAGCATCGAGGTCCAACAGGTCCTTCCAAGTGAACTGCTCGATCTGGGACACACCAAAGGTCTCAGCAGTCTCGAAGGCCTCGGGCGGGATAGGGACCAACGCCCCCTTGTTTCTCAGCGGCCTGAAGTAGGCGTTCAGGGGTGTAGTGACTATATGGAAGAGTTTGGAGAATGGCAGATACGCCAAGAAACCGAGCACGCAGAAAAGGTGGATCCTGCGAACGATACCGTACATCACTAGGTTCGCCTCGTCCCCCATCTCCATGAAGGGGAGGGCCATAGATGAGCCCACAGGGGAGGCCCAGCTCCACAGGGTGTGGGTGGAGGAGATACGAAAGGCCTCCACCAGCAAGCCAGTCAGGATGATGGCTAGGATCAGTATCAGGCTCGTGGCGTCTTGCGGCTGGTTGTCCAAACGGTCAGGTCTCTGGCCGTATCTGCGATAGATGGCGAGGACAAGCCCGGTGGCCGCGGCCAGACCGCAGACATCGAGAAGGAAGGAGAGGAGGCCGGAGATGCCGTCAGGTAGAAAGGGCATGAGGCCCGTGACCACGAGGAGGGTGACCAGCAGCGGTATGGAGAATCCCCAGAATATAAGGAAATGCATGAGACCGGGGTACGGTTCCCTCAAGACCCTGGTCTGGGCGATGGCAAAGCGTAACAGTGAGGCCCATCGCTCCCAGCGGTTCCCTGGCAGCTCCAGCGGGGCCCCGAGCCGCCAAAGGCGCACACGTCTCCACGTACCGTACGCCAGGATCCCGATGGCTGTTAGAACGAGGAGGAAATCGAACAGCGTCAACATGAGTTCACTGATCTTGATCCCAAGCGGGAAGGGTCAACTCCACCACAACCCTGGGTCTCACTCTGCTTTGAGCTTCCTCACTTCCTCTATGAAGGGC
>CAZOXN010000478.1:0-3057 GCA_964583655.1 uncultured Desulfarculaceae bacterium
GACTCACAAGAGGCTGATGGGGTTTGTAAGCACTTTGAAGGAAGAGGAGCTCTCTAAGATCGTGGTGAATGGGACGCCGACCTGAGGCAAGGGGACCGGGGGATTCTCCCATGGTCAAGGAGAAGCGAGAAGGGGCTAGGAGGAGTTCGGATCGCCTTATCCGTCAGACCATGGAGTTCCATAGGGCCATCGTCGATATCATGGAGGGAAGGGGAGGGGATCTGGACTCTGTGTTGAGGATGGTTCGCCAGATGGGAGTCGGTCTGGGACGGAGGGAGGAAGACCGCAGGCTCGGTGAACTCCTCAGCGCTGGGCTCGAGGGCCTTGTTCGAAGGCTGGTTGAGCTGGGGGTGATCCAACAGGTCCCTCGAAAGGTGCGTTTGCGAAAGGTGCTGGGAAAGACCGATGAGAAGTTCCCAGTTGGGATGGAGAAGTTGGGATGGGAGATGGACCTCCCGAAGGTGGGAGAGAGGTACTGCCTTTACTTGGATGATGGGAGGGTGTTTCGCACCGGTGAAATCCTGGAGTATGGTGAGGGGCATTTCCGCACCAGGAACTCCGTGTACGAGATCCGTCCGCTGCAGGAGAAAGGGACGAGCAACGGCCTAAGAAAGGGCGAGACCCTGCCCCGGAGGGAACAGGGTCTCAAAACGGGATAAAGTAAAGGAGGTATTTACTCCTTTTGACACCTGATTCGTGCAGTTGGTTCCCGATCTAGTCCTATTCTTGCGGGAGAGCAGGGGCCTCCGGTCTCATCAAGATCCAAAGAGGAGAAAAACCCCCGTCGAAGAAGGGCATGGACGGCAATGGACGGCTGTTTATCTGTTATGACGATCCATCTTCGTGGGTGGCGGCCGAGTGAGACGGGGCTGGGATGCTGGCATGGCGAGACCCGGGCCATTGGATCCAGGCATTGGGCGTGACGACAGAGCAAGACCAAAGGACCGCTTTTCATGGTTCGAGGGTCTCCGCCGGGGCGGACATGACAGCCAGTTGAAGATGCCGGGTATTCCATCACCGTTGGAGCTGGACCTGGGCGCCTTGGTCGCAGCCCTTGGCAACGTACCTGGCGACCATCGCGGATTTCCCCTGGGGCGCACAGCAGGGGTCCTCTTCCTGATCCAGTGCCCGACAGGCCGGTGTCAGGGTCCTCTC
Organism: uncultured Desulfarculaceae bacterium; assembly: GCA_964583655.1. GTDB lineage: Bacteria > Desulfobacterota > Desulfocorpusculales > Desulfocorpusculum > Desulfocorpusculum > CAZOXN01. The sequence goes on from CAZOXN010000478.1 coordinate 1,156, forward strand.
CTCATCCTCAACAAGCGTTCTGCCCTGGTCAGACAACCGGGCGACTTGTGTTGCCCGGGAGGGACGCCTCACCCTGGAGTTGACCATATCGTCGGGACCTTGCTTCGAATCCCACCCCTTCCTCTCTGGCGCAGCCGTGGCTGGAGGGCCTTGAGAGGGATCGACCCAGGGCGGAGAAAGGTCATTGCCATGTATTGGGCTTGTTGCCTCAGGGAGAGCTGGGAGGAGATGCGGCTTCCGCCTTGGAAGGTGGAGTTCCTCGGTCCCTTGCCTGCGTACCGTCTCAGGATGTTCGAAAGGGATATCCTTCCCATGGTGGGATCCATATCGGGATCCAGTCGTTTCCGGACGAACTGGGAGGTGGAGAGGGTCCTTGCCATTCCACTTTCCTCCTTCCTGGACCCCGGCAACTACGGAAAGTACATCCTCTCCGGTGAGGGCGGAGGACCTTATCCAGGAGAAGAGGGGCCAGTTGCCTTTCCATGTTTCATTCACAGAGACAGAGTCGTCCATGAGATCCTTTGGGGAGCCACGTACAACATCGTCCTCTCCTTCCTCAGTCTGGTCTGGGGCTTTGAGCCCCCGCCTTTGGAAGGCCGGGAAGTCGTGAAGGGTAGCCTCCCAGGGGGATATCTGTCCTGGAAAGGGCCGAATGGCAGACGACGAGGGGCACCTGACCGGTCGTGGTCAGTCTGACCCAGGATCAGGGCCTGCCCATGCGTGATACGCCCTGGTGGGCTGGAGGCGAGCCAAAGAGGTGTCCCAAAATGGAAGAGGGCGGATCCCGGCTTTCGACGCGATGGCAGGAAACGGTCATGGGGGCATTTGGCGAGATCGTGGAGGATCGAGCCTGGGCATTCATCCATCCAGGGGGTCGAGGAGTTGACCTCGCCACCATGTGACTGCAAGGTGACAGTGGGCGGACCAGGTCGCCACAAGTAAGGGGCTAGGGTTTCTTCATGCAGGGTGTCATTCGCATTCGAGGCGTGCGACAGCATAACCTCAAGGGGTGGGACCTGGACATCCCCATGGGGCGGTGGATCACGATCACCGGCGTGAGCGGCTCGGGCAAGTCATCTTTGGCCATGGATGTCCTCTATGCTGAGGGGCAGAGGAGGTATGTGGAGACCTTTTCTCCCTATGCCAGACAGTTCCTGGAGCGCATGGATCGCCCCAATGTGGACGAAGTCCAGGGGATCCCTCCGGCCCTGGCCATAGAGGGGACCCATCCTGTACGCACCTCCCGGTCCACGGTGGGGACCATGACAGAGCTCAACGATTTCTTGAAGCTTCTCTATGCGCGTATGGCGGTTCCGTTTTGCCCGCGGTGCAATGAAGAGATCAGGAGGACAACCCCTGACGAGCTGTGGGAAGAGTCTCTCAAATGGACGCGACCGACCCCATGGGTCCTGACCTTTCCAGTGGACATGAAGGGGAGGGACAAGGAAGAGGTCAGGAAGGGTTTGCTTCGGATGGGCTTCTTCCGGTTGTGGAGGGATGGCCAGGTCGTGAACGTGGAGGATGCCCTCATCTCGCCAGGGGAGGAGACCCAATGGGTGGTGGCGGACCGTCTGGTCGCCCCTCCGGATTCCAGGGAGAGATTCGTGGACTCCGTGGAGGCAGCGTTTCGATACGGCAGGGGAGAGCTCGCCATACACTTCCAAGATGGCACCACCCAGCGATGGACGAACCAGTGGCGATGTATCCAGTGCGGTGTGACCGTGCATGAGCCCTCACCGAATCTCTTCTCCTTCAACAGTCCGGTGGGGGCGTGTCCCACTTGCAGAGGGTTTGGAAGGGTGATCGACATCGACCCCGAGCTGGTGGTCCCGGATCGCTCAAGATCCGTCGCGCAAGGGGCTGTCCGTCCTTTCGCGATCCCAGCGGCAAGGATGGAGATGA
>CAZOXN010000479.1:0-3051 GCA_964583655.1 uncultured Desulfarculaceae bacterium
GTGGTATCCTGATTCACATGGCACGAACGCCCAAACCGCCATGGCTGAAGGTCAGGCTTCCCTCGGGGGAGACCTACCAGAGGATTCACAGCTTCATCCGGCAAGAGAATCTCCACACCGTCTGCCAGGAGGCGCATTGCCCCAACATGGGGGAGTGCTTCTCCAAGGGAACGGCCACCTTCCTGATACTTGGGGATCGCTGCACGAGGGACTGCCGCTTCTGCGCGGTGGGCCACGGGCCCGAGGGCCCGCCGGACCCGGGGGAGCCGCAAAGGGTGGCTCAGGCGGCCCTGGCCATGGGGCTGAGCTACGTGGTCATAACCTCTGTCACTCGAGACGATCTGGCAGACGGCGGGGCAGGGCATTTCGCCGAGACCATCCGAGAGGTCCGCAAGAGGCTCCCGGGAGCGCGGGTCGAGGTCCTGGTCCCTGATTTCCGTGGCTCAACGAAGGCGTTGAAGACCGTTCTAGATGCCCGTCCGGATGTGCTCAACCACAACCTGGAGACAGTGCCTCGCCTCTATCCAGAGGTGCGTCCAGGGGCCGAGTATGGCCGATCCCTAGACCTGCTAAGCACGGCACGCACCTTGGCCCCTGGGGTGATCACCAAGTCCGGGCTCATGTTGGGCCTGGGGGAGGCCGGCCATGAGGTGCGGGCGGTCCTCTCGGACCTTATGAGGGCGGGATGCGTTGTCCTGACAATGGGCCAATACCTCCAGCCGTCGCGAGACCATCTGCCGGTGCAGCGCTTCATCCCCCCGGAGGAGTTCGAGGCATGGAGGGGGATCGCCTTGAACATGGGATTTCGTGAGGTGGCGAGCGGCCCGCTTGTGCGGAGCTCCTACCACGCGGGAGAGCTCTACCTTTCCCTGGGGCACTGAGATCGCTGCTCGGGATGGGGCCCGCGGAGGTCGAGGTGGCCCAGGATCATGGCCTTGAAATACGAGAAAACAGAGGGACCGGTAGTCGCCATGTAGACGTGGAGCAGCAGGTACAGCAAGAAGACATATGCAGTGGCCACATGCACGAGATCGAGGACCCTCAGTCCGCCCAAGGCCTCTATGCACCGCTGAAAATAGAGGATGTCAGTGAAGATTATCCCGGTGAAGACGGTCACTGGCGTGACGACCGTCATCATCGCCAGATACACGAGCTTCTGCAAAGGATCGAACTTCCTCGACGGAGAAGGCTCAAAAGGCCTTGCGGCCCCACGGAAGATCCCGAACGCGTAATATGCAACCTGTCTCCAGATCCCGCTGAGGTCGGATCTCCGGGGCAGGTAGTGCTTCAAAAAGGAACCGCTCAGGGAGACGTACAGGACCCAAAGCGCGAAGGCCCCAGCAGCACAGAAGCCAGCGTGTTTGTGGAGCCACACCGCATTGCCGTACTTCCCGAAGAGCGCCAGCTCAGGGGCCCTCAGTTGGACTCCGGTGAGCATGAGGAGGAGGATGAGGCAGGCATTTGTCCAGTGCCAGATCCGCACCGCTAGGGTATGGATGCGCACCCTGGTCATGGTCTGGTGAGCCCCCTCAGGATCGCGTGAAAGAAAATGGCCACCACCAAGAGCAACACGAGGGTGAGACCGCAGAAGTCTATCCAGCGTAGACCCAGCTCCCTGAAGAGCCGCGCCCGCTCCTCTGGCCCGGAAAAGAGGAGCCTTCGCACATCGCTGTGGCGGATCTTTTCCTCCCCGAGCAAGGTCAGGTTTATGGACAGGGCGATGGGGAGGGCGGACAAGATGGTGTCCTTCAACGGGATCAGCAAAGGGCCTTCCGCGGATGGGAGGCGAAGGAACATGGAGTCATAGAATGGGGCGTTTCTCGAGTGGCAGGTGGCGCACTCCTTTTCGCGATGTCTGGTCATGGTGAACTCATGGTGAATGCCGGTGACCAGTATGGCCCCGTCCACGGAAATCCCCTTGCCGAGGTTGCGGCGCAAGCTCAGGAAGAAATCGGCGAATTCATCTGATGAGATCACAGAGTCGCCGTCTTTGTCGATGAGGGTCTTCGGGTCGGACGCGCGGGAGAGGAGATGCCCCAGATCCTCGTGAAGGAGACGCCTCTTTCCTGCCTCTGTCCTGAGGACGAACTCGAATATCATGCCTTTCTGGGAGGCCGGGCTGTGACAGGTGGTACATTCCAGGTGGAGGAAGTGCAAGACCGTGTTGGGAAGCCAGCGATGCCTGGCGACATGGTCACCGTGGCATCGGGTGCATATGGCGATGCGTTCCTGGGCCGTCAGCTCCTTGTAACCCTTGATCCCGTGAGGGGCGTGGCAGTCCGTGCACTTGGGTGCGTTCATGACCCCGTGGGGAGTCCCCTTGTAGAGCGTGAAGATCTCCTGATGGCACGAGGCGCACGCCTCTTCCCTCCCAGGTCCTCCATCGGTGTGACAATCAGAGCAGCCCACGCCCATCTTGCCGTGGACCGAGCTCTCGAGATCTAAGGCCGATCCACCAGGGGGAATCCGTCCGTTCGCAGCGACTCGCAAAGAGAACGAAAAGAGAACCAGGAAAACAAAAAGGGCCAACGCGCGCCTGGGCCTCATGTCCTAAGCCTTCGAACGTTCCGAAATCAGGGCCGGGGGATCCTCTCGCCCCATACCCGATAGCCGCAGGATATATGGTGGGGCCGCGGTTGGCAACCGCGACGGGCGTAAGGCCACTTCCTCTCATGAGGGGCGATCAAAGGGCGGTGGCGTTTCTCTCAGCGGCTTGGCGAGACTAGGAGTTCCGAGAAATGCCACCACCCCCTGTGGCTGACTGCGTATCGAGCGTGCCTGTCAAGGGGTGTCGGCCGATTTCGGAACGCCTAGGCCTCTGCTACATGAGGCTGAAAAAGAGCAAGGCCGAGACGATGAAGGCAGCGGCGATCCTGTAATAGCCGAAGATCTCCAGTCCATGGCGCTGGAGATAGCCGACCATCCATCGAACGGCCAGGAAGGCCGAGGTGAAGGCTGAGAAAAAGCCCGTGGCCATGGACACCGGGTCGAAAAATTGGGCCATTACCTGGCCGTGCTTGACAGCATCGAAGGCGGTGGCGGCCCCGAGAG
>CAZOXN010000480.1:0-3040 GCA_964583655.1 uncultured Desulfarculaceae bacterium
GCCACCACCTTTGAGTTCATTCGCTCTCACCGCAAGGCCATACACTCCTTCATCCTCTACCCCTTCGTGCTTTATCAGCACTCCTTCATCTATAGGAATCCCGAGGAGTTCGGGATTCGAGATCTGGTTGTATCTGAGACCCCGTTCTTCGACGGGATCTCGTACACGACGAAAAAGGGCATGAACCCGCAGGAGGCCCGCAGGATGGTAAGTGAATCCAAGGAGAGGCTGATGGCCGAGGCCTACGCCTGGCCCTTTTGGTACTACCTGAAGCTTCGAGAGTACCTTCATCTGTATCTCGACAGGTACGGGCTCCAGGGGACCCTCAACATCCCGTTCCGCCGAGAGGGTCTCAGCGGTTCGCGGGATGGATGGGGGGACTGACCGGTACTAGCCCAGGAGTGGCCAGGTGGTCTATAATCCGTCATGATGGCGAAGATAGGCATACTCTCTACACGCTCCGCCCGCTATCACCCCAACAGGAGGTTGATGGAGGCAGCGCGGTCTCTGGGTCACGAGCCGGTCCTCTTGCACCCTCAGGCGGTCTTGGCGGAGGCGGCATGCGGAGGAATTGGGCCCCTGGGGCCAAGGCCCCCCGAGGTGGTCCTGCCGCGCATCGGCTCCACCATAGAGGACGCGGAGCTCGCGGTGGTCCTACACCTGGAGCTCTCGGGGGTCTCCATGGTCAATGGGTTTCACGCGTTGGCCGTGGCCAGGGACAAGTTCCTGTCGGCGAGGCTCCTGCACTCCGCTGGAATCCCAGTCCCGCCGACGCTCCTAGTGGCATCGGCCGAGCAATTGCCCGCGGCTGTGGAGAGGGTCGGAGGATTCCCGTTGGTGATGAAGGCATGCAGGGGGCGTCAAGGGACCGCTGTCTTCCTGGTGAAAGAGATGTCCTTTGCTCGATACATCCTCGAGCAACCTCCACGACCTTCCGAAGGGGTCATCGTGCAGAGATACCTGCCCGAGGCGGCTTCAGGGGATGTGCGGATCCTGGTCGTGGGAGATAGGCCTGTTGCCTTCATGAGAAGGGTCCCGCACAGGGGTGACTTCAGATCCAACGTCCACCTCAGGGGGCGAGGTGTCCCTTGGGATCCCTCCCCCGAATGGATAGAGATGGCATTGAGGGCTACTGAGACCTTGGGGCTAAAGGTCTCGGGAGTGGACATGGTGGGTGGGGAGGAGGGTCCTTTGATCCTGGAGGTCAATACCACCCCTGGGTTCCGCGAATTGGAGCGGGTCACCGGTGTGGATGTAGGCCGGGAGATGATCCTGTTGGCTGTCCAATATCTCAGGGAGGAAAAGGGGCCGTGCCCCTTCCCTTCCACTGGAGCGACGCCTCATCAGGCGTCTCCTTCGAAAGGAAGGTGATGTGACCATGAGGATCGCCTTTCTTATGGACCCCTTGGATGAGCTGGACCCCCTGAAGGACACCACGAGCCATCTCATTTACGAATGCGCTCAGCGGGAACACGAGCTCTACTTCTTGGAGCCCCACGACCTATACGTGAAGAACAACAGGATCAGGGCCAGGATGAAACAGCTCTTCGCCCCTGCAGGGCTCTCCCGAGAGAAGACCTGGGAGATATTCATCCAGGACATCCATCAAGAAAAGAGGGTATTCGACGACATCACGGACCTGGATGCACTCTTCACCCGAAAGAACCCGCCAGTGAACTTCCGAACCATAGACTTCCTGCAGTTCGTGAAGGACGATGTTTTCATCATCAACGACATCCAGGGGCAGATCCGGGCCTCCAGCAAGCTCTACATGCTGAACTTCCCTGAAATCATCCCAGAGACCCATGTCTCCAGGGACCCGGTTCGTTTGCGCAAGGTGATCGACGAGTTCGGGGGGGATGTGATAATGAAGCCCACGGTGGGTTTCCGAGGGACAGGTGTCATCAAACTGAGCAACAGGGATCCTGAGAACCTCAACTCCCTGCTGAACTTCTACGTGGACAGCACGAAGAAGTACGAGGATCGCAACCCGGTTATCGTTCAGGAGTTCCTGGACGAGGTACGAAACGGCGATGTCCGCATCATGCTGCTCAACGGGGAGATATTGGGGGCCATGTCTCGCATCCCGTGCGATGGAGAGTTTCGGACCAACCTTTACGCCGGGGCCAGGGCGGAGCCACACGAGATCACAGAGTCGGATCTGCGCATCTGCCGGACAATCCGGGACCGTTTGATCCAGGATGGACTCTACTTCGTCGCCATTGATATAATCGGTGATAAGCTGATAGAGATAAACTGCATAAGCCCCGGGGGGATACCGCATCTGAATCGCCTCTATGGGCTTCACTTGGAGAAACCGGTCATCGATTTCGTGGAGAGACAGGTGGCACTGAGGTGTCAACCCAGACCGGCGGGCACATTGTCCGCTTGAGCAGGGACATGAGGCCGTCCGAGCCGGACTTCCTCGTGCCTGCGGCCCTGCCGCTCGCACGGGGTGGAGGCGGTCATCCCAATGCCATCTCAAGGCGGGAAAAGACGTGCTTTGGCCGAACGACTCTTGGGAAGGGGAAGGGAGATGCAAACCAGAAGGGCCTTTGGTGGCCGCTATCGCAGTTCCGTGTCGGCTGCAGTGCTGATCTTGAGTTGTGCGTGGGTGATCTTCGGTCTTGCCGTACCACATGGGGCCTGGGGCGCTGTGCTCAAGGTTGGCCTCATGGACGAGCCCAAGACCCTCAACCCCTTTGGCGCCAAGGACATATGGGCCGCCAAGGTGCTGCTATTCTTTTACCAGCGGCTTTATTACCGGGACCCCGTGACTCAGGAACTCGTACCTTGGCTCGCCTCGGACCAGCCAGTCTGGGATCCCCAGGCCAAGACCGTGACTTTTCATCTCAGGGAGGGCAAGTGGGACGATGGATCTCCCTTCACCGCCGAGGACGTGGTGTTCACCGCCCAGCTTATCCTGAGGTTCCGACTCCCCGCCTATTACAACAACTGGTCCTTCGTGCAACGGGTGGAGGCCCTGGACCCCCGCACTGTCCGGCTCACCCTCAGGGAGCCCATGGCGATCCTGTGGGAG
>CAZOXN010000481.1:0-3033 GCA_964583655.1 uncultured Desulfarculaceae bacterium
GGGCAGGATCCGCCCTGAGCCCACATGGAACCCCTTGGCCTGGTTGGACAACGTCACATGGATCACATGGGCAGCCCTCTTGGTCACGCTGGCCGTCCTGTGTCTGCTTCTTACCTTGCTGCGGGTCGGCGTGAGGGCCGTCAGGGGCAGGTTTGAAGCCAGGAAGAAACACCCTACCCCCGCGCGAGGTTATGAGTGAGAAATGCCATTTCTCAGTGGTCGTTGGCTTGTTGCAAGGGGCGATGCTAAGACCCCCACTTGCCAATGGTACGGGTCGGTTTTCCACGACTGGCGAATGGCAACACGCAACTCGCCGGGAACTCACGGCTGCAGTCCCTTTCCCGTGATCCTCACCAAGGCTTCCAGGTACTTCTCCCTTGTCTTCTGGATTATCTCCGCGGGGATGGAAGGAGGGGGGGGGGTGCGGTCCCAACCCAGCGAGTCGAGATAATCCCTCAGGAATTGCTTGTCGAAGCTCGGCTGGGGTCCGCCAGGGCAATACTTGTCGGCGGGCCAGAAACGCGACGAGTCCGGGGTGAGGACCTCGTCGATGAGGATCAACTCACCGTCCGCGATCCCGAACTCGAACTTGGTGTCGGCGATGATCACCCCCCTAGCCTCCGCGATCTCCTGACCCCGGAGGTAGAGGGCCAGGCTCAGGTCCCGGACACGCGATGCCAGCTTTCGTCCTATCAATCGTTCCACTTCCTCGAAGGTGATATTCTCGTCGTGAGCCCCTCCCTGGGCCTTGGTGGACGGGGTGAAGATGGGTTCCGCAAGCCTGGAGGATTCCAGGAGCCCCTCCGGCATCCTGTGTCCGCATACATGGCCGCTCTTCCTGTAGTCGTTCCAGCCGGAGCCGGCCAGGTACCCTCGCACCACGCACTCCACCGGTAGAGGGACGGCCTTGCGAACCCACATGCTCCTCCCGGCCAGGAGGTCCATGTGTGGCCTGCACGGGGCAGGAAAGGCGTCTGTCTCGGTAGAGATGAGATGGTTGGGGACGATATCCCGTGTTTTCTTGAACCAATGGGATGAGATCTTGGTCAGGATCCTGCCCTTGTCAGGGACAGGTTCGTTCATCACCACGTCGAAGGCTGATATCCTGTCTGTTGCCACGATGAGGAGGGTCTCGCCCAGCTCGTAGATGTCCCTCACCTTGCCCCGTGCCTTGAGGGAGAGGCCAGTGAGATCGGTCTCCCTGATGGCCTCCATCGGTTCACCTCTTGCAGAGAGTTTCCACCCTGCGGGTGGGCAGCAACTTGTACCACACCCATCAAACCCAGTCAACTCCCCCACGGGCCGATTCCCGTGTACCCTCACGACCCTCCATTACGAAGAACCACTCCTGCTGCGTCCACCGACGAAGGGGGACGGCCCGAGACACCCCGAGCCCGGCGAGGCTGGCGTCGAGCAGTATGCCCCTCAGCGTAAGCCCCGGATACCTCCCCCTCAGCCACCTCTGGACCCCGCGGATGTTCCACCTCAAGTAGTACGTCACGAGGAGAGGCCCGTGCGTCACCCTGGCCATCTCCTTGAGCATCCTCACCCGCACATCCCTTTCGCGGATCCTGTGCAGGAGCCTGACAGCCGTGACAGCATCGAAGAGCCCCGCCCGAAAAGGCAGTCGCACCGCATCTGCGCAAAGCAGGGACGAGCCCGGAATCGCCCCCCTGGCCAACCCGAGCATGGACAGGGATACGTCTGCACCCACGTAATCCATGTTGGCTTCGACGCAGAGTCCGGCTAGGCGCCCGGCCCCGCAAGGGATGTCCAGGATCAGAGCCCTCTCGGGAAGGCTCGAGAGAAACTGCGCAACGATGAAGCGCTCCACGCGGTCCGTCCATCGCCATCTGCGAGAACTGGCGAATCGCCGGTCCCTGTAAGACTCCGCTGTCCGCTTCGTCCTAAATGTCCCCCTGAAATCCTCGTACCCGCCCCTCTTCAACGCCCGGACCTCAGCCTTTGTGCCCGCTCCAGGAAACGCTCCTTCTGCTCCTCGTCCATCACACCCACCATAGGGCCGAGGCGGTCCAGCAATCCCTCCACCACCCGCCCAGGCACCCCTCCCGATATCAGAAAGGAGAAGAACCAGCTGAGGCTCTGGCGAAACGCCCTGTTTCTCACTGGCTTTTCATGCCTTATCCATCTTATGTGAAGTGGATCCACGAGGTACAAGTCGCAACCCTGGGACTGGGCCCTCACGAGGATGTTCTCCCACTGCAGGTCCTCATGGATCAGTCCCTTGTCCATCAAGGATTGGAAGAGGGCAGCCATACCTTCCGCGAGCCATTCCGGGCATGAGGAATCCCGCATCAGGAGGGTCCTCAGGGGGATAGCACCCGCCAGGTACTCCGTAAGGAGGAGGCTTTGGGAGATCAGTAAACCATCGTATACACGAGCCACGCTCACGGGCTCAGGGCAGCTTATCCCCGCCTGCCTGATGGAGGCGTAGTTTCGAAACTCTTCCTCCTCCTTGGTCCGGCGAAACGTCCGCCCGAGGCGCCGTGGCAGACCAGAAAAAGAACGCGCCTTCACGAAGAGGGCCCTGGTGGGCAGATCCAGCCTGTAGAAGGCCTTGACATGGGACTGTTCAAGGAGGATACGCTCCGCATGACGGAGGCCCGAGGATATGGCCTTCTGTATCTCCTCCTGTTCCTGCCTCTGGACAGCAGGGGCGAAGGTCACTCGGAGTCTCTGTGTCATAGGCAGTGGTCCCCTTACTGCCCTTCGACGATATACAGGAGGCCGTCCTCCATACGGTAGAGCATCGGAGCCACCGGGATTCGGGGGTACCTCGCTCGCAGCCTTCTTGCCTCGGCTAGGACGAAAACGACCTCGTCCCCGATCTCGAACATGGGGGCGAACGAAACGAAGTGCGCCTCAGCTGCCCCTCGATCCCAGCCACCCCTCTCTACCAACCCCTTGACGAAGACCTCCCTCTTGGATGCCAGGCCAACCATGGCACAATCGTCGTGACCTACGAGGGCGATCCCTTCGACCCCTGCTACGGCGATGGCGTAGGAGACCTGA
>CAZOXN010000482.1:0-3032 GCA_964583655.1 uncultured Desulfarculaceae bacterium
TGGATGAGGTCCTCAAGTCGCGCGTCCTGGTGTGGCCGGTGAGGCTCCTGCACATGTCGCCCACCTCGTGCGGGGCGTGCGCCCTGGTGCTGGGGGATGCGGCCAGCGCCAGGAGATCTCCCAAGAGGCCGGTGTGGATCAAGGATTCTGTCACGGCCCACAGGGAGCAGTCTGTGTGGAGGGGTGGGTGCGTGGAGCCCATCCCGACGACCACCGCGCTGGAGGTGGCAGCGGCCAAGCTCTACAAGAGAAACGGGATAACCAACCCGGCCCGGGATATCGACCTTTGGGAGCTTTACACCCCTTCCTCCTGGGCCCTTTTCTCATGGATGGAGCTTTACTCCATCTGCGAGAAGGGCCAGGCGTGGAGGCTGGTCGAAAAGGAGGCGATTCGCATAGAAGGAGAGATCCCCATAGAGCCCTCAGGCGGGGTGGTCTCCACCAACCCGATCGGCGCCTCGGGGGTGATCCGTGTGGCCGAGGCTGCACTCCAGTTGAGGGGGGAGGCGGGCGAGCGCCAAGTCACCAAGAAGGCCGAGACCGCTGTCGCCGCAGCCTGGGGGGCATGCCACTGGATAGTCAACTTCCTGCTATCCAGGAATGCTTAGTGGTTCGTTGCGCACATGCAGTCACAATCACCGGGCCGCAAGGAGGTGCGAAGGTGGAGGGCGACCAAGAGCTTCTCGAGATCGTGATCCCGCTGGACCTCAAGTACAAGTGGAGCGCAGGCCCCCACTTGGGCACATTCCTCCTGGGGCTAAAGGCAGGGAAGATCCTGGCCAACCGATGCCCGTCGTGCGGACGTCTGCAGCTCCCGCCGGCCCCGGTCTGCGGGCGTTGCCATATCGCGATGGGGCAAGAGTGGGTGGAGTTGGGACACCGGGGCACAGTGGTGTCTTACAGCTTCGTTGCAGAGCCCATGTACGATGCCGGGATAGGCGACATGAGGCAGGTGCCGTACACGATCGCAGCGGTGGTGCTGGACGGGGGCCCGGATGTGGCCTTTTTTCACAGGCTCGAGGAGAGCGATCCCGAGAGGGTCAGGGTGGGGATGCGCGTGGAGGCGGTCTTCAAGCCCGCGGAGGAGCGGGAGGCCAGCATGGAGGACATCCTCTACTTTCGCACCGTCGAGCCTTGAGTAGCAGCTCCATCGCTCTCGACCGATGAAGAGGCCTGGGGCCGGTGGACCGAGATCAAGGAGCGAAGTCAATGGCCCAAAAGAAACCGAGCCAGTACAATGAACTGGTTCATGTGATCAAGCCCAGCAAACGCTTTCAGGTCATGAGCCTGGACCCATACGTGGCCGAAGGCAGGCTGGCGGTGCCGTACCGCTACTTCCCTGGGCCGGTGGCCACCCGTTTCTTTGTGGAGCTTCGCGACAACGAGAGGATCATGGGCATTCGGTGTCCCGAATGCTCCACCGTGTATGTGCCCCCTGAGGGGACATGCGGCAGGTGCTTCCGGAGACTGGAGGAATGGGTCGAGGTGGGACGAGAGGGGACGCTGGAGAGCTTCACGGTGACCCACTACTCCCTGCCCATCCACCCCGGCCCTGCACCTGTGGCTTACGCCCTGGTGAGACTGGATGGAGCCGGCACGGGGTTTCTGCATCTGCTGGGAGAGATTGACACCAAGGGGCTTCGCATAGGCATGCGGGTGGAGGCCGTATTCAGGGAAGAGAGGGTCGGGGACATCCTGGATATCCGGTACTTCAGGCCTAAGGTCCCCTGAGACCATGAGGCCTAGCGAGGAAAGACAGAAGATGGAGGGCGTGTCCGGCTTCGAACATCACCGCCGCCGTATATCCCTCGGATGCGATGCCCTGAACTTTCCGGAACCATTCTGAAGCGGGTGGCGAGGGAGCCCCGCAGGAGGGTGGAGAAAGGTTGGTGTAGGAGGAAGGCCCATGGACTTCGCCCTCACCGAGGAGCATCTGATGATTCGGGAGAGCATCCGGCGCTTCTGCCGCCGGGAACTTGACCCCATTGCCGATGAGATCGACAGGACGGGCAGATTCCCCATGGAGGTGTACAGAAAGGCGGGGCAGGAGGGTTTTCTCGGGGCAGTCATATCGCCGCAATACGGCGGCGGCGGGGCGGACCTGGTGAGCTTCTACATCATCAAGGAAGAGCTCTGCAGGTCCGCGGCAGGGGTTGGCATGTCCGTGGCCATCTGCACGTTGAACTTCTGCTACTTCATCTCGAAGGTGGGAAGTGAAGAGCAGAGGCAGAAGTACATCTCCCCTGTCATTCGTGGGGAGAAGGTGGCCTCCTATTGCCTCACCGAGCCGAATGCTGGCTCGGACACCCTTAGCATCAGGACGCGGGCCGTCAGAAACGGTGACGGCTTTGTGATAAACGGGAGCAAGACCTTCATCACAAACGCGCCCATAGCGGACTATTTCATAGTGGTGGCCAGGACCAGCGGGGAGAAGTCCTTCAAGGGCGGTACCAACTTCATCTTGGAGCGGGGGACACAGGGCCTGAGGACCGGGGAACCCATGGACAAGCTGGGCATGCGATGCTCCCCCACGGGAGAGGTCTTCCTGGAGGACGCGAGGGCAGGGGCGCATCAGGTGCTGGGGAGGGAGGGGGAGGGTTTCGCGGACATGTTCAATACCTTGGATGCGGAGCGGGCATTGGCCGCTGCCACGGCCACGGGGATCGCCCAGGCCTGCCTGGATGCCTCGGTCCGTTACTCGCGGGAAAGGGTTCAGTTCGGCAAGCCCATCGCATCTTTTCAGTTCGTGCAGGGGATGATCGCGGAGATGGCCACGAACCTGGAGCTGGCGCGCACCTATGGCCACAAGGTGGCGTGGATGGCGGATCAGGGTTGGAAGGTCACCAAGGAAGCGGCCATGGCAAAGCTCTTCGCATCGAGGGTCGCAGTCAAGAGCGCCCTGGATGCGGTCCAGATCCACGGCGGATACGGGTACATCAAGGAGTTCCGTGTGGAGCGCTACCTAAGGGATTCGAAATTTTGCGAGATAGGTGGGGGCACGAGCGAGATACAGAAGAGGATCGTGGCGAGGG
>CAZOXN010000483.1:0-3011 GCA_964583655.1 uncultured Desulfarculaceae bacterium
GCGCAAGGCCGTGGAGATCGAGCCCCGGAATCCGAGGTTTCGCAGGGCATTGTCCGCGGCCTTGAGACAGTCGAACATGCAGGATGAGGCCGACCAGGAGGAGCGGCGCGCCGATGCCCTGGAGAGGGGGGAGAGTCTGTCTTCACCTCCTAAGGCCGCCCCCTGATTCCGGGGCGTCGGCCTCCCGGAGGAACTGGATGATCCTCCTTATCTCGTCTGCCTGGGGGTGTTGCGGGGCCAGCCGGGTCACCTCCTCGAGATGCGCCAGGGCCTCCTTCACCGCGTCATCGCGCTCCAGATAGAGCCTCGCCATGAGGAGATGGGCCTCGGGCTCCCGAGGCAGGGACCGCAAGGCGTCCCTGAGGTGCACCTCGGCCTCCTGGAGCCTCCCCTCCTTGAGGAGGGCCGCCCCCATCCTCAGGTGCCCCACTGGAGCGCCGGAGTCGAGGGAGATGGCCTGCCCGTATTCCCTCTGGGCCCCGTTCAGGTCGCCGGCGGCCTCGAGGGCAAGCCCCCTCTGCACATAGGCCCGGAAGTCCCGGGGGTTTATCCCTGTGGCGCGATCATAGGCCCTCAGTGCGTCCTCGGTCTGGCCTTTCTGGGCCAGGACGTTCCCCATGAGCATCCAGGCGTCGTAATCCTCGGGATCCCCTTTCAGGGCCTCCTGCAGCTCCTGGAGGGTCTCGTCCCGGTGCTTCTGCAGGCGCAGCGAGATCTCTGCGAGCTGCACATGGGCCTCCTTGTTGTCCGGGTCCAGCTCCACGGCCCGGCGGAAGGCTGACTCCGCCTCGGGCCACCGTCCCCGGGCCGCATGGATGTCACCCAGGTGCAGATACGCGTCCGAATTATCGGGGTCGATGGAGAGGACCTTTTGAAACTGTTCGTGCGCGAGCTCTATCCGCTCCATCCTCAGGTACAAGGTCCCGAGGTTCATCAGGGTGGGTATGGCCTTGGGTTGGATCCTCAAGGCGATGAGATACTCCTGCTCGGCCTTTTCCAGCTCCCCCTTCTTGGCGTAACAGAGTCCCAGGTTGTTGTGGGATCCGAGGAAAGCGGGCTGTATCTGTATGGCCCTCCTGTACGCCTGGATCGCCTTGTCCCACTCCTCCCTCGCCTTGTAGGTGTTGCCCAGGTTGTAATGGGCCCTCTCTGCCATGGGGGACTTTCTCACCGTGTCCTCGTAGAGCAGCATGGGGTCTATCCAGACGTAGTTCCGATGAAAGGTGACAAGGGCTGCGATCATCATGACCATCCCCACCATGGTCCACGCCGCCGCGCGGTATTGGGCCTGAGGGATCCATGCGTATCCGGCCCGAAGCAGGGAGACGAGCCCCTTGCCCACGAGCCAGCACGCACCCACAGAGGTCATGAAGACCCTCTGGTCGGCCAACGGCCTCCCAGTGATGTAACGGATGTTCAGGACGGGCAGCAAGGCGATGAAGATCCACGCCAGGGCGAAGGCCGATGGGACGTCTCGCTTCCGCAGATAGGACCACAAGGCCACCAAGGCCGCCACGGCCCCTGCCGCCGCCCAGGGGACCGGGTCCGTGGCGCTCGCGGACTTGGGGATCAGATGCTCCGCATTCAGGTAAAGGGGGAGAAAAAGATCCCTGAGATAGACCCACGCGCTCCATAAGACCACGTAGACGTGCTCCAAGAAGCCCAGTTCAGGCGGGGCCACGCGATCCACGCGTTTCCCCAGCACCAGGAAGAGAAATATCCCGTAGGCCACGAGGACCAAGGCGTGGGGCAGGAGCCACGAAAGCCCCCCCGGCCAGCTCCGCACCGGCCTCTTGTGCAGCACCCACGCCCCCAGGAGGAGGGGGTAGGCCACGGATGCCTCCTTGGATACCAGGGCCAGGGGGAAGACCAGCAAAGAGAGGAGATATGCCCAGGGGCCCTTACCTTTCTCCCATCCCATGAACCCCCAGAGGCCCGTAAGCACGAAGAGACAGGCCAGGAGCTCCGTCAGGTTCTTGATCCAGGCCGTCACCTCGGTGTGGGCCGGATGCACTGCGAAGAGCACCCCTGCCAAGACGGCGACGATGCGATCGTTGAAGAGCCTCCTCGCCAGGGCGTAGACCAGGTAAACGCAAAGCAGGTAAACGGCCATGTTGGTCAGGCGGTAACCCAAGGGGTTCAGTCCCCATAGGGCGTACTCGACGGCGAAGACCAGGGACCGCAGGGGCCTGTACTGGCCGGGTGTCCCTGGGTTCTCGCTGATCCAGTAGGAGAGGGAGAAGAGATCGTCTGCCTTCTGAAGGCTCCTGATGTAAGGGTTGTCCTTTATGAGAAAATCGTCGTCCCATATGAAGTCCCCGCCGAAGGTGTGGATGTACGGTAGGATCGCCGCAGCCAAGAGCAACCCGATATGACCCCATCTGCCGGCGAGGGAAGATATCTCAGCCGCTCGCTTCATCCAATTGGTCCTCCCTCACCAGCAAGGCCCTTCGTCGACATCCCCGCTTCGGCCCCCGCCGTCCCTTGCCCCTGAGACGCGACCTTCTGGGCCACCACGAAGGCGTCCCTCAGGGGGGAGAGCCGCATGGGCCATGCCCACGAGGTGCCCCAGGGGGTCAACGCCTTTCCGCTGGGGGAAAGGGCCCTGGCCTCACGAACCACGAATCCCGCCTCGGCCAAGGCGGACACGAGGAGATCCAGGCTCCTGAACATCACGGGCGGGGCGTGCAAGAGACCGGCCACGAACATGACGAAAGGAAACAAGGCCCTCTCCACCGGATAGAGCCACCCGGCGATCACCGTGTCCACCACGGTGAGCACCCCGTCGGGGTGAAGGACCATGGCGATCCCCTTCAAGGCCGCCTACAACCGACGTCGGGACACCCCCGGCGAGCCGCCCACCAAGTGGTGAAACATGTGGACGGATACCGCCGTGTCGAATGCCTCGAACCGAAACGGCATGCATGTCGCATCCCCGCACACCCTGAGAGGCCCTTGGACGACCCGCTTCAAAGAGGAGATGGAGATGTCCATGGCAACCCGCTGTCTTT
>CAZOXN010000484.1:0-3010 GCA_964583655.1 uncultured Desulfarculaceae bacterium
AGCACTGGGACATGGCAACGGCCATGGCCATGGGCCTCACGGCCGAGAAGCTCTTCTCCCAGACATCTTTCACCAAGGAGGATATGGACAGATGGGGCGTCCGCGCTCACCAGTTGGCGGCCGAGGCCCAGAAGAACGGCTTCTTCAAGGGTGAAATCCTCCCAGTAGAAGCGGAGCAGGCCGACGGGAAGGTCATGGTCGTGGACACGGATCAGGCCGTCAGGGGAGACACCACGTACGAAGGGGTCGCCTCCCTCAAGCCCGCCTTCAAACCGGATGGGGTGATCACGGCCGGGAACTCATCTCCCCTGAACGCCGGGGCCACCTCCATGGTCCTCATGTCCAAGGAGACCGCGGCCAAGAAAGGTATCGAGCCCCTTGCCACCATCCGCTCCATCGGCTTCGCCGGGGTGGATCCCACCATCATGGGCGTGGGGCCTGTCCCAGCGAGCCGAAAGGCCCTGGAAAAGGCCGGTCTCAAGGCCAAGGACATAGATTACTGGGAGATCAACGAGGCCTTCTGCGTCGTGGCCCTGAACTGCATCAAGGAACTGGGGATCGACCCCGAGAGGGTCAACGTCATGGGCGGGGGAACGGCCATCGGTCACCCCCTGGGCGCCACCGGGATACGTCTGGTGGGGACTTTGGCCCGAATACTTCATGCCAAGAATGCCCGGTATGGTTGCGCCAATGCCTGCTGCGGAGGCGGCCAAGGGGTAGCGACCATCATCCAAAGGGAGGGATAGCCTTCCTGTAGAACCCCCTCGGGCCTAAGCCTCTGCGTGTCGGATGAGCCGGGAGGGCTCACACCCTTCCGGCTCTCTTTATGTCTTGGGGCTTCTTCGGCCACGCGGCTAACGACTCGACAACCCTTCAGCTCAGCCTCATGGCCATGACAGGACAGATCTCCTGGCAGCAAAAACAGGCGATGCACCTATCGGGGTCAACCACAGGGAGGCCATCGATCATGCTCAGGGCCGACACGGGGCATTGCCCTACGCAGGTCTCGCACCCTGTGCAGAGGTCGCTTTCCGCCTTGGGTCTCATGCGGATCCGGCTGTACATGTGTTCGGCGATGGCGTCAGAGATGGCCTTGGCCCGCTCCACCACAGGCGGGACCTTGAAACCAGGTATAGGCACCAACTCTCCCAGGATCTCTATGGATCCTTCGTCGTACCAGCCGAGTCCCCTCTCGCTCGCCATCTCCAGGACCGGCAGGAGCGTCGGGTCCAGGCCCATCAACCGCGCGATGGTCGCGTCCAGGGCCACGCCATTGTCCGATGCAAGGATCAGCCCCACTTCACGCAGATAAGGGGAGGCCGGGCCGTTTCCCTCCATCCCGACGATGGCGTCCACGATGAACAAATCCGGGATCCTCAGGGAATATACCTCCAACAAGATCTGATTGAATCGCCACGCGTCCCCTGCGATACGGTGGAGGTTCGCCTTTTGCGCACCTGGGAGGAATCCGTAACTGTTCTTTATGGCTCCGGAGATCACCGTCAGGCCATGGGTCTTGAACTTGGGCACAGAGATGATGACGTCGGCATCGAGGACCGCTCGTGAGATCATCACTCTTTCTACGAAATCCGCAGGGAAGGCCACCTCTGTGGCCTCGGCCCCGATGTTCCTGTAATGACCCATCGAGGCGTCCATGAGGCCGGTCTTTCGAAAGGTCTCCTCGTTGGCCCCGTAATTCATCACCCCTGGGTTGTCCCCCACCACTATCTCGGACGCTCCTAGCTCCCTCAGCTTCTCCACCACCGCCTTCACCACGTCAGGATGCGTCACTATGCCTTGGTTCGGTTCCGACACACGGAGGGCATTGGGCTTGACCAAGACCCTTTTCCCCTTCACGTCCATGGGGAAGAGCCCCAAGGCGCGATCCACGGCCTCCCGACAGGTCCTATACCTAGCCTTGTGTATCATGACCCTGTGCATGACGGTCCCCTTGCCACCCCGCACTGAAGAAGGGCGCACTGACCCCTACAGTCTAAGGTCCCACCGAGGGATCCGTCAACCGGGGGGAGCGTCCTGTGTGGAATAGTTCAGGGATCTGGATCATTGGGGCATGATCGCTTGGGATCTCTGGTCCCAGTCAAAGGAATGCCATGGGGATTGGACAAGGGCTAAAGTATTTGCTCCCAAGACCGATCTCATTGAACGAGGCTGCTGGAGTCAGGCAGAGGTCGAAAGGTGAAAAGAATTGTCTTGATTTCGACCGGGTCTTCTGCTTAACTATGACAACGTCTTCATAAGGTGGGCGAGCAGAGGGGGTTCCCGAGATTCGCCATGTGGAGGTAGGGTGATGGGCCGGTGGTTCTGGAAGGGGATTTTGCCGGGGCTGCTGCTTGCGCTTTGGACGGCGGCATTGGGATACGCAGAGGGCGTATCTAGCGAGGCGGTGAGTTTCGCCGCCGTGGAGAAGACGGGCCTTCAGGAAGGCTCCAAGCCCGGGGAGGAGGGGATCGAGGAGGAGGGGATCCCAGATCCTTTGGAGTCATGGAATCGCCTGATGTTCGATTTCAACGACAGTTTTTACTTCTGGGTCTACAAGCCCTTCGCCCAGGGATACAACTTCATAGTGGCTGAGGAACTCCGCATCGGATTCAGGAACTTCTTCACCAACGTGGCCATGCCCGTGCGGTTCGTCAACAATATCTTGCAGTTCAAGTTCGACGGTGCGGGGATTGAGCTCGCTCGCTTCGTCATCAATACCGTGGCAGGGTTCGTGGGGTGCATCGACGTGGCAGGGGAATACCTGCACCTGAGACCTTACCGCGAGGATTTCGGCCAGACCCTGGGGGCGTATGGGCTGGGTCACGGCCTGTACCTGGTTTGGCCGTTCATAGGGCCGTCTTCCCTGCGAGATACCTTCGGGATGGCGGGAGACAGCTTCCTTCACCCCGTCACCTACCTGATGCCCGGGACCGAATGGGTCTTCACCACCAGGACTTACGAGTATGCCAATGACCGCTCTTTGCGCATCGGCGAATACGAGGATATAGTC
>CAZOXN010000485.1:0-3006 GCA_964583655.1 uncultured Desulfarculaceae bacterium
AAGCGCCTCCGCCAAGCCGCTCCGAGAAACGCCGTCACCCTGTGATCACTTACAGTCGATTCGACAGGGCCTGCTCAACAGGCTGTTCAGGCCTCGTTCACCGTGATACGGCTCCTGGTGACGCCCGTCCTGCCGTCCCGATAAGTGACCTGGGATGTCACCTCGAGCCCTCTTTCACCTCCGAAGATGGCGTCGATCATCTGCCGGAATCGCTCCTCCACGAAGGTACGCCGGAGCTTTCTGGTGCGGGTCATCTCGGCCTCGTCCGGATCGAACTCCTTGTGCAAATTGACGAACCTCCGGATCCGGGAGTGCTCGGGCAGGATCCGGTTGACCTGGGCGATCTCCCCGCGGATGAGCTCTATCACCTGCGGCTTCTGGGACAGGTCCGCAAAGGTGGTGTACGGTATGCCTCTGGATTCGGCCCAGTGTCCCACGTTGGCCAGGTCGATGTTGATGAGCGCTCCCACGAACTCCTGGTCCTCCCTGCCCACCACCAGGGCATCCCTCACGAAGGGGGAAAACCGCAGCCTTGTCTCGCAGAACTGGGGGGAGAACTTCCTGCCGCCGGCGAGCTCCAAGACATCCTCCATCCGGTCCATGACCACCAAATGCCCCTCTGCGTCCAGGAAGCCGAAGTCCCCCGTATGATACCAACCTTCACGGAGCTTGGCCGCGCTCCTCTCCTCCTCCCCGAAATACCCGGAGAACATGTTGGGGGTCCGAACCTGGATCTCCCCTTCCTGCGAGATCCTTATGTCCACGTCCATGAGGGCCGGACCGCAGGTCTCCGGCTTGATGAGATCGTCTTGGTGACATGTGACGATGCCGACCTCGGAGCTCCCGTAAAGCTGCTTCACCTTGACGCCCAAGGCGCGGAGGTAGCGTATGACGTCGGGGCTCACCGCCGAACCGGCGCATATGCCCACGCGGTTCTTGAGGAGACCTATTTTGTACAGTAGCCCCCGGAAGCCGAAGGCGCGGGCGAGGAGATAGATGAGCGAAAGGGCCAGACCTTCTCTAGCCCCCTTCATGCGTAGATCGGCCACGCGGTACCCTATGCCCATGGCAGTCCTGAAAAAGAGCCTGTGAAGCCAACTCGAATCCCCTATCTTGACCTGGATCGTGCGGATCAGCCCTTCCCAGAGACGCGGCCCGAAGAAGACCAGTTGGGGGCCTATCTCCCTGATATTCTGCTGGACGGTCTCCGGCTTCTCCGGGAAGTTGACCCTCAGGCAGTAGATCAGGGAACAGGCCACCCCTTGGAGTTGCTCGGCGATCCATGCGATGGGCAGAAAGGATAGGTACTCCTCTCCCTCTTGGAACTGGTTGACCTGATTGAGGGCCTTTGCCATTCCTATCAAGGAGCGGTGGGTCAGCATCCCTGCCTTGGGCATGCCCGTCGTGCCCGAGGTGTAGAGGAACACGGCCAGGTCCTCTCCCCTGGTGCTGGATATCATCTCCTCGAAGGCACCTTGGCGGGCCCGGGCGGAGGCCTTCCCTCGCTCCAACATCGTGTCGAAGCTCACGAGGTCAGGATCCGTGTATTTCCAGAGACCCTTGGGGTCCCAGTAAAGGATCTTGGCGAGCTGCGGCGTCTCCCCCCTGATCTCCATGACCTTGTCCACCTGCTCCTGGTCCTGGCAGACCACGAACCTCGCCCCGGAGTGCCTCAGATAGTATCCCACCTCCGGTGGGGTGCAGTCGGCGAAGACCCCGACCACCACGGCCCCGGCCGATTGAGCCGCCAGCTCGTACCAGTAGATGTGCGGCTTGTTCTCCCCCAGGATGGCCACGCGGTCCCCGCGGTTCAGGCCCATCTCCACGAAAGAAAGGGCCAGGGCCTCCACTGTCCTGTAATAGTCGGCCCACGAGTGCGCTTGCCAGATCCCCATGGTCTTCTCCCGGATGGCCACCTCCAGGTGGCCGTACCTCCGGTAATTACTGAGAAGAAGTTTGGGGAGGGTATCATACATGAGGTCCCGCCCGGGTCGGGCTGTTGTCGATTCGCACCGAACCTCTTCGCTGCACCGCTGCCCTGGAGAAGGGGGGGAAACGGTCCCCCACCTCGTCACTGCGCCCCCAAATAGGCCTTTATCACGGCCTCGTTGTGTCTGATCTCGGTCGGAGGCCCCTCTGCCAGCTTCCTGCCGAAGTCCAGGACGACCACCCTATGGGCGATGTCCATGACGACCTCCATGTCGTGCTCCACTATGACCATGGGGATCTGCCTGAGCTCCTGGACGTCCAGGATGAACCTGGCCATGGCCTCCTTCTCCTCGACGTTCATCCCCGCCATGGGCTCGTCCAGGAGCAGGATCTTTGGCTCCAGGGCCACGGCCCTTCCCAGGTCCACCCTCTTTCTGAGGCCGTACGGGAGGCTGCGCACCACCTGGTATCTGATCTCCTGCATCTCCAGGAGGTCTATGATCCGCTCCACCAGGCGTCGGTTCTCCATCTCCTCCCTCCGGGCCCTCCCGAAATAGATCCCCCCTGATACGGCCCCGTATCGCAGGTAGCTGTGCCTGGCGGCCATCAGGTTCTCCAGGGTGGTCAGTCCCGTGTAGAGCTCGATATTCTGAAAGGTCCTGGAGATGCCCAGTTTGGCCCTCTTGCTGGGTGGAAGGTCGGTGATGTCGCGTCCGAGGTAATGGATCCTGCCCCCTTGGGGGCGGTAGAAGCCGCTTATGCAGTTCAGGATGGAGGTCTTTCCGGCCCCGTTTGGACCTATGAGGGCGAGGATCTCCCCTGGGGCCACGTCGAAGGAGACGTCCATGAGGGCCTGGACCCTGCCGAAGTTCAGGGAGAGGCCCTCGACCCCCAATGTCCGACCATCGGATTGGCCTTTGGCTCTTTCCATATCCTCCGTGATGGGCCGGGAACCTCGGGCACCTGAGTAAACTGCGACCTAGTCAGATCCACTGGAGAAGGAGTCGACCCGATGACGGTTCAGGCGCGGGAGTCATAGTAAACCACGGGCGCCGGGTGTCAAGAGCATTCTCGTCT